>JAFEEK010000441.1 GCA_018241165.1 Pseudomonadota bacterium | reverse complement strand
CCCGAATGTAAGCGGGTTATTGTAATTGTTCCGCGCCATGGTGCGTGATAGGAAATGCACTGCTTTTGCGTTTCGACATGAGCCAACCACGAAATTCCGGTGGTTTTACATTTTTTCGGGAGGTCGCCCATGCCCAACGCAAATCCGCAATCGCTTCGTACCCGCAAACCCGCGCGCGCGCCACTCGCGCTTGCCCTGGCAGCCGCATTGGGCGTGGCCAACGCAGCCACGTATACCGTTACGTCCGCCGGCGATGCCGGCACCGGTACCTGTGCGGTCAACGCCTGCACCTTGCGCGATGCCGTTGCCGCGGCAAACGCCAATGCCGGCGCCGATACCATCACGTTTGCATCGAGTCTGTCGGGAGACACGATCACCCTGGACATCGCGACCAAGGGACACATCGCCATTACCGACAGCCTGACCATCCAGGGCCCTGGAGCGAATCTGCTTGTCGTGTCCGGCGGTGGCGTCGCCAGCGGCGGCGACGGCGGCATTTTCTACGACAAGGTGTATGTCGGGGGCAATTCGTTGACATTGTCCGGCATCACTTTGTCCAGTGGCCGTACCGCCGGCAAGGGTGGCGCATTGAATTTTGCCTACGGCCACCTGACCCTGAACCACCTCGCTATCCAGGACAGTTACGCACAGAGCTTTGGCGGCGGCTTCTACAAGGGTTCCGGAACCCTGAATGTCAACTACAGCACCATCAGCGGCAATTCTGCCGGCAACTCCGGCGGCGGATTTTCCGCGAACTATCCGACAACCTCGCTCATCAACACCACGATCAGCGGCAACACTGCCAACGGTTCCGGCGGCGGGTTTTACGCACGTACCACCATCAACGTGTTCAACAGCACGATCAGCGGCAACACCGCCAACAGTATTGGCGGCGGAGCCTGGATCTCGAAACAGAATGGCTACTTCACGAACAGCATCATCGCGAACAATCTGGCACCGAGCATGAGCGAGATTGCCTGCACGGCCCAATCGAACGGTGCGAGCAGCGTCACTGCGAACGACAGCCTGATCGAAGGCAGCTATGCGTGTACTGGCGGCGGGACATTCACCGGCTCGAACAATATCCTCGGCCAGGACCCCAAGCTGGGCCCGCTGACGAACAACGGCGGGCCGACCCAGACGCTTGCCCTGCTGCCCGGCTCGCCTGCGATCGATTCGGGAAACAACGGCACCTGCGAAACCACCGATCAACGCGGTCAGTCGCGGCCCTACGATGGCGACAAGAACGGCAGCGCCATTTGCGACATGGGCGCCTTCGAGGTGAATTTCATCGACCTCGACACCATTTTTGCCAACGGCTTCGATTGATTCGAAGCCGTCCGGCAAGAGCAGATGCGTCAGGCGTGCTTGTGCTGGTCCAGGGTCTCGCGCAGCGTCTCGCCCTCGGATTCGAGCTTGTCGCCCAGCGCGCGCCGCACCGCGACGTAGAACACCGGGATGAACAGCACGCCGAAGAAGGTGGCGAACAGCATGCCGCCGATCACGCCGGTGCCGATGGCGTGGCGCGCGTTCGCGCCGGCGCCCGACGAGATCGCCAGCGGCAGAACGCCGAGGATGAAGCAGAAAGAAGTCATCAGGATCGGGCGCAGACGCAGGCGCGCGGCGTCGACCACGGCCACGCCGAGCGAACGCCCGGCGCGTTGTTCGGACACGCAGAACTCGACGATCAGGATCGCGTTCTTCGCCGCCAGCGCGATGATGGTGAGCATGCCGACCTTGAAGTAGACGTCGTTGGACAGCCCGCGCAACATGGTCGCCGCGAGCATGCCGGTGAGGCCGAGCGGCACTACGAGCATGACCGCGATCGGAATCGACCAGCTCTCATACAGCGCGGCCAGACACAGGAACACCACGAACGCGGACAACGCGATCAGCATCGGCGCCTGCGAGCCGGAGATCAGTTCCTGCAGCGACTGGCCGGCCCAGTCGTAGCCGAAGCCGGTCGGCAGATCCTTGTCGACGATGTTCTGGATTGCCGCCATCGCCTGGCCCGAACTCTTGCCGGGCGCCTGCGAACCGACGATCTCGATCGCCGAATTGCCGTTGTAGCGCACAAGGCTGGGCGAACCCATCGTCCAGTTCGTGTGCACGACGTTGGAAATCGGGATCATCTCCGGCGCCGCCGCGCCGGTGCCGCCGGTCGTCGTCTTGTTGCTCGGCACGTAGAAGTGCCGCAATGCGCCCGGATCCATGCGAAAGCGCGCTTCGGCCTGCATGTTCACGCGCAGCACGCGGCCCTGGTAGAAGAAGTCGTTGGCGTAAACCGGCGCCAGCATCAACTGAATGGCCGTATAAACGTCTGAAAGCGAAAGCCCCATGGACTGCGCCTGCACGCGGTCGACGCTCATCGCCAGCTGCGGCACGTCGGCCAGGCCGTTCGGACGCACGCCGGTCAGCGTGCCGGTCTCCTGCGCGGCCTTGCCGAGCAGGATGTTCTGCGCGTTGACCAGCGCGTCGTGGCCGTTTCCGCCGCGATCCTCGAGATACATGTCGAAGCCGCCGAACTGGCCCAACCCCTGGATCGTGGGCAGGTTGATGACGAAGGTCTGCGCATCCTTGATGCCCATGAAGAACGCGCCGTTTAGCTGCTGGATCACCTGCACGGCGTTGGCGCGCGTACCCCACGGCTTGAAGCGGAAGAACGCCATGCCCACGTTCTCGCTCTGGCCGACGAAGCTGAAACCGGCCACCGAGATCACGCCATCGACGGCCGGATTCTTGCGCGCGATCTGCTGCACCTGTTCCATCACCGCATTGGTGCGGTCGATCGAGGCGCCGGTCGGCAAGGTCACGATGCCCAGCGCATAGCCCTGGTCTTCTTCGGGCAGGAAACTGCCGGGAATGCGCCAGAACAGGAAGCCGCACACCAGCACCACGGCGGCGAACACCATCATCCAGCGCGGCATGTGGCGGATCGCGCTGCGCACATGTCCGGTGTAGGTCTTTTGCGCCCAATCGAACGTGCTGTTGAACCAGCGGAACAATGCGTTCTTCTTCGTCTCGTGCACGGATTTGAGCAAGGTAGCGCACAGCGCGGGCGTGAACGCGAGCGCGAGGAAGGCCGAGAACATCACCGACAGCGCGATGGTGAGCGCGAACTGGCGGTAGATCGCGCCGACCGATCCGGACTGCATCGCGCTCGGCACGAACACCGCTGCGAGCACCACGGCAATGGCGACGACGGCGCCGGAGATCTGGCCCATCGCCTTGCGCGTTGCCTCCTTCGGCGACAGGTGTTCCTCGGCCATGATGCGTTCGACGTTCTCGATCACTACGATGGCGTCGTCGACGACGATGCCGATGGCCAGCACCATGCCGAACAGGGAAAGCTGGTTGATGGTGAAGCCGACCATCCACATGCCGACGAAACCGCCCATCAGCGCGACCGGGATCACGAGCATCGCGACCATCGTCATGCGCAGGTTCTGCAGGAACACGAGCATGACGATGAAGACGAGAATGATGGCCTCGATCAGCGTCTGCACGACTTCCTCGACCGAGATGCTGATGAAATCGGTGGTGTCGTAGGGCACGAACCACGACACGCCGGGCGGGAAGCTGGATTGCAGCGCCGCCAGTTTCGCCTTCACCGCCTCGGCAACCGTGAGCGCGTTCGCGCCGGTCTGCAACTGCACGGCGAAGCCGGCGACCGGTTGGCCGTTGTAACTCACGCTATGGCCGTAGGAAAACGGGCCGAGTTCGACGCGCGCGACGTCCTTCAGCCGCACCGCCGTGCCATCGGAATTTGCGCGCAGAATGATGTTTTCGAACTGCTCGGGCGTGGAGAAACGGCTTTCCGCCGTCACCGTGGCCGAGAAGCCGTTGCCGGGCACGGCGGGCTCCGCGCCGAGCGAGCCGGCCGCGACCTGGATGTTCTGCGCCTGCACGGCGGCCAGCGCCTGCGCGGCCGAGAGGCCGTAACCGTGCAGCTTGTCCGCATCGAGCCAGATGCGCATCGCGTATTCGGAACCGAATTGCAGCACGCTGCCCACGCCGGGAACGCGCTGCACGGAATCGAGCACGCGTGAGGCGAGCAAGTTGTTCAGGCCGTAGGAATCGAGCGAGCCGTCGTCGGACTTGAGCATGCCGACCATGAGGAAGCCGGCGTTGGCCTTGGCCACGACAATGCCCTGCTGCACGACCTCGGTCGGCAGGCGCGGCTGCGCCAGCGAAACCTTGTTCTGCGTCTGCACCTGCGCGATGTCCACATTGGTGCCGGGCTGGAACGTCAGCGTGATCGATGCGCCGCCGCTCGCGCTCGAGGTCGAGCTGAAATACATCAGGTTGTCGATGCCGGTGAGCTGTTGCTCGATCACCTGGGTGACGGTCTTTTCCACCGTGTTTGCGTCGGCGCCCTGGTAGCTGGCGCTGATCGTCACCTGCGGCGGGGCGATACTCGGATAGGATTCGATACCGAGCGAACGGATCGCGATCACGCCGCCAAGGGTGATGAGGATCGCGATGACCCAGGCGAAGATCGGCCGATCGATGAAGAAATTGGGCATGGCAGTTTCCCTTTGCGTTCGTCCCTGATCGCGAGAATCAAAAAGCGGCCATCCTGGCCGCACTTTTCAATGATCAATGCGCGGTCGGCGCGTTCTTTTGCGGCTGCGCGGGTGCCAGCGGCCACGACACGGCCTTCGCCGTCGCTGGCTTGTCGGGCTTGGCCTGGGCCAGAGCCATGCCGAGCTGCTGGATTTGGTTCATCGCGATCTGGTCGCCGTCGGCGAGGCCTTCAGTGGCGATCCAGTCGCCATCGCGCAGCGTGTCGGCCTTGATCCGCTTCTGCGCGACATGGCCGTCGGCGCCGATGACATAGACATACGAGCCTTTCGAGTCGCGCTGCACGGCCTGCTGCGGCACCAGCCACGCATGCGCGATTTCGCCGGCGTTGAGGCGCACATTGACGTACTGGCCGGGCAACAGCGTATGGTCGGGATTGGGCATGATCGCGCGCAGGCTTACCGCGCCGGTCGATGCGTCCACGGCGGCATCGGCGAAATCGAGCGTGCCGGATTTGCCGGTCGGCTTGCCATCGCTGCCAAGCAGGTCGACGCTGGCCTTGTTCGCATCGGCCAGGCGCACCGCGCCGGACGCCGCGGCGCGGCGCAGACTGTCGAGGTCGGCGAACGCTTGACTGAAATTCACGTAGATCGGGTCGATCTGTTCGACCGTCGTCAGCAAGGTCGCGTCGCTCTGGCCGACGAGCGCGCCTTCGGTGACCTGCTGCTGGCCGGCGCGGCCGGAAATCGGCGCGACGACGCGCGCATAGCCCAGGTTGATCCTCGCCGTATCCACGTTCGCCTTCGCCTGCTGCACTGCCGCAGCGGCGGTGCGCTCGGCGGCGATCGCGTTGTCCACGTCGGCCTTGGACAGCAAGCCCTTGGCGCCGACCGAACGGGCGCGGTCGGCGGCGATGTGGTTATTGGTGTACGTCGCCTGCGCCGAGGCGAGATTGGCGAGCTGCACGTTGAGCGCGGCCTGCAGCGGTGCCGGATCGATCTGGAACAGCAGATCGCCTTCCTTCACGTCGCTGCCTTCGACATAGACGCGCTTGAGCAGCACTCCGGCCACACGCGCGCGCACGTCCGAGCTGCGCGTCGCCGAAAGGCGTCCGACCAGCTCCTGCTGCAACGGCACGGCCTGCGCCTTGGCGACCATGACCCCGACTTCGGGCGGCGGCATCTGCATCTGCTGTTGTTGCGAACCGCCGCAAGCGGCCAGGGTCGCAGCGGCGGTCATGACGAAAACGGAGGAAATGCGTAGACGCATGGAAGCGAGTCCTTTACCGGGCTGCGCGAATTAGCGAACTGGGCCGGTCAAGATATAGATCGGATGCACCCAAAGCAATAGGTCGGAGGTCATTTTTTGTTGTAAATCTGGTGCTGGTACCGGTGCGTTCTGCGGATTCGGAGGATGAAAATCAATGCCTGTGCGCGGCAGCCAGATATTGCGCGCTTTGCATTTCGATCAGGCGGCTTTCGGTACGCGCGAATTCGGCGCGCAGGCGCTCGCCATCGTACAACTCGGTCACCGGCGTGGCGGCGGACAGCACCAGTTTCACGCCGCGATCGTAGAACTCGTCGACAAGGTTCACGAAACGCCGCGCCGCGTCTTCGGTCTGCGGCGTGAATTGTGGCACGTTCGAGATCAGCACCGTGTTGAAACGCTGCGCGAGGTCGATGTAATCGGCGACCGCTCGCGGACCTTCGCACAGCGCATCGAAGTCGAACCAGATCGCGCCATCGCCACGGCGGCGAATGGAAATGTCGCGATCGTTGATGCGGATGCTCGCGTCATCGCGCTGCGCGCCGGGTGCGATGCGCGCGAAGCGGGCGGCAAGTTCATGCTCGGCATGCTCGCCGAGCGGCGTGAAATAGACCCCGGCGCGAGTGAGCGCGCGCAGACGGTAATCCTGCGGTGAAACAAGTTCGCGCACTTCGCAATGCGCTTCGAGCAGATCGATCGCGGGCAGAAACCTAGCGCGTTGCAAACCATCGCGGTACAAGCCGGATGGCGCGATGTTCGACGTCGTCACCAAGACCACGCCCAGCGCAAACAGGTGTTCGAGCAAGCCGGCCAGGATCATCGCATCGCCGATGTCGCTGACGAAGAACTCGTCCAGGCACAGCAGTTTCGCCTCGGCGGCAAAGGTGGCTGCGACTTCACGCAACGGATCGGCACGGCCTTCGAGCGCCTTCAACTGTGCCTGCACGCGACCCATGCAGCGATGAAAATGCAGGCGCAGCACGAGATTCGGCGGCAGCGATTCGACAAGCAGGTCGGCAAGAAACGTCTTGCCGCGTCCGACCGATCCCCACAGGTACAGCCCACGCACCGGCGCGTGCGAACGCATCGGCAACCAGCGCCGCCAACCGCTGCGCGACGCGGCGAGGATTCCGGAACGGATGCGATCGAGCACCGGCAGAATTTCGCGTTGCGCGGGATCATCCTCCCAGCGCTTTTGCGCCACGCCTTGTGCGTACAGGACGCCGGGCGCTTGCGCCGCGCTCATGCGGCGCGCAACGGCGGAAGATTGTTGCGCACGCCGTTCTTGACCGCGCCACGCAAATCCATCAGGCGGCGATGGAAGAAGTGTCCCGTTTCGGGCATGCGCACCAGGGTTGGCGACTCGGCCTGCGCGGCAACCCAGGCGTAAACCGCTTGCGGATCGACGACCTCGTCGGCCTCGCCCTGGATCACCAGCCACGGACACAACGGATGCGCCAGCTGCGCGAAGTCCCAACGCGACACCGGCGGCGCGACGGATATCATCTGCCGTACCGGCAAGTGCGGCGCGGCGCGCGCGGCAACGTAACTGCCGAAGGAGAATCCCGCCAGCCACAGCACATCGTGCGGCCGCGCTTGCTGCACCCACGCGGCAATGGCAAGCAGGTCGTCGGTTTCGCCGCGGCCATCGTCGTAGGTCCCTTGCGAGGCGCCGACGCCACGGAAATTGAACACCACCGTGGCCAGGCCCGACTCGCGCAAACTGCGCTCGAGCATGGTCACCACCTTGTTGTGCATGGTGCCGCCGTGTTGCGGATGCGGATGGCAGACGATGGCGACGCCCGCTCGCGCTTCGGCTGCGACCGGCACGTCGACCGCGGCTTCGATCGCGCCGGCGGGGCCGGGAAGGATCAGGCTGGTCGATGCAGCGGGGAATTCAGCGGGAGCGGCAGGAATACTCAAGAGCTGGATCCCGTGTCATCGCACATCCATGTGCTGCACGGGAAGACGACATCCTGCCGTCACTTGACTTGGGTCAGCATCCACTCAACCGTGGCCTTGACCTGCGCATCCGTCAGCGACGGATTGCCGCCCTTGGCCGGCATCAGCGCGCCCTTGCCATCCTTGCCGGAATAGCCATCGATCGCATGCTTGACCAGGGTGTCCAGACCCTGCGCCACGCGCGGCGCCCAGGCAGCCTTGTCGTGGATATCCGGTGCGCCGGTGGCGGCATTGGTATGGCAGGTCGTGCACAGGTTGTCGAAGATGGTCTTGCCGTCGAGCGTGCCGCCATAGGCGACCTGCGATTCGGCGGCTTTCTTCGCGGCGTCCTGCGCCGCTACCAGCGCGGCGCGGCCGGTATCGCCCGCGTACACACCCGCGACCGGCGCGATGCGCGCGGCGATTTCCTGCTGCGCTTCCGGGCGCGGCGGCGCCGGATGATTGTTGTAGATGTGCATGGCCAGCAGGATCAGGCCGATCATGACCAGCGCGAGAAAGCCGATCACCATCGAGAAATGGCGAAGGAAAACCTTGTCTGTGCTACTGACGGTATCGCTCACGATGCTTGTCCCGATGCGGCCGCACGGGCCGGATAATGGCCGCGAAGTATAACGGGCCGCCGCCAATCCTTAAAGCACGTTTTATTCCGCGCGAATGGCGGCGATCGGATCCAGCGCTGCCGCCTGCCTTGCCGGATACACCGCGAAGGCCATGCCGATGGCCGCGCAAGCGCCGGTCGAGAGCAGGATCAACAACGGCGACCACGCCACCTGCCAGCCGGCAAACGCGGCGATCGCGTAGGCGAGCAGCGCGCCGAAAACGACGCCGGCGAGCGTGCCGGCCGCGCAGATCACGGCCGCCTCGCGCAGGAAGCGCTCGACGATATCGCGCCGGCGCGCGCCAAGCGCGCGCAGCAGTCCGATTTCGCGCCGGCGTTCCAGGACATTGGCAAGCATGATGTTCATGATGCCGATGCCGCCGACCAGCAGGCTGACGCCGGCGATCGCGCCCATGACGATGCTGAAAATCCGCTGCGTCTGCTGATGCTGGCGATACAACTGCTGCGGCACGATCACGCGGTAGTCGGTCACGCCGCCGTGGCGTTGCGTCATCACCGCGCCGAGTACGCGCGCGGCGTCGGCCAGGCGATCCGGATTCGCCACGCTCAAGGTAAAACGGTCGATCTCGTCTTCCAGCGGCTGGAAGCGAAAACGGGCTCGGGCGCTGGCCAAGGGCACGAACACGCGGTTGCTCTCGCCGCCAAGCGCGACGCCCTCGAACTTGTCCTGGCCAAGGTCGCGGTCGGCAAGCACACCGACGACGCGCAGCCAGGTCTGGTTGACCTTGACGAGTTTTCCGACTGCGCTGGCGTCGGGAAAAAGATCGTGCGCGGCCTGCGATCCCAGCACGGCGACCGCCGCCAGCGCAGCGTCGTCGGGCTGGGCAATCGCGCGGCCCTGCGCGATGCGCAAGGATGCCAATGCGAACCACTCGGGACTGACGCCGCTGGCCTGCGCGTCGCTCGTTCCCGCATCGCCGAACACGCGATCGGTGCGGATGCGCTTTTCCGCGGCAAAACCCGTTGCCCCGGGCACCACCGCCGCCGCGGCGTGAGCATCGGCAAGCGTAAGTCCCAAGCTGCGCGCGCGGTTTTCCTTGAGCGTGTCCTGATCCAGTTCCACGCGTTCGACGATGAGGTTGTGCAAACCCAGGCTTTCGACGAGACGCAGCGCCGCGCGCCGACTGCCTTCGCCGACGCCAAGCATGGCCACGATCGCGCCGACGCCAAAGACCAGGCCAAGCAAGGTCAGCGAAGTGCGCAAACGATGCCGCCACAGTTCGGCGATGGCCTCGCGCCAGACGGTCGGGATCATCATTGCCGCACTCATTGCGCGCCTCGCGCCGGCAGGGCAGCGGGAACGGCTTCGGCGGCAAGCAACACGAGGCGGTCGCCGGGCGTCAGACCGCTCAATACCTGCGAACGGCTCGGTCCGCGCACGCCCAGTTGCACCGTGCGCTCGACCGCGCGAGCGCCGGTCATCACGCTCACCTGTGCGTTGCCGCCCTGGCTGCGCACCGCGATGTTCGGCACCGTGATCGCCTTGTCCGAGCGCAACAGGATCACGCGCGCCTCGAACTGCTGTCCCGGCGCCCAGTGGTAGCGCGCCATTGCTTGTGCCGGCATCGACGCCTTGAATGCCAGATATTTCACCGGCGATTCGCGGCCGCGCGGTGCAGCCGCGGCGGCGACCCACGAGATTTTCGATTCGACCTTCTGATCCGGTGCGCCCACCGGGGACAACTCCACCGCAAGCCCGGGTTTGATGCCTTCGGACTGGATCTGCGGCAACTGCAATTCCACTTCCATCTGCGCCGTGTCCGGGATCGTCGCGAATGCGTTGCCGGCCCACATTACCGATCCCACGCGCGGCTTTTCGCCGCTCCAGTCCGCTTTCAGCAACAGCATGCCATCGTGCGGCGCGTGGATTTCCAGCGCGCTCAGGTCCGCACGGCGCTGATCGGCGGTGACCTGGTTCGTTGCGCGCTGCGCGTCGAGCAGGGCAACCTCGGCCTTGCCGCGTTCGCTCGCAGTGCGCTGTTGCCAGCCGAGCACGCCTTGCTTGACGCCGAGAAAGTGTTCGTCCTGCACCGCATCCAGGATCTTGTCGCGAGCGAGCGCCAGTTCGCCGGCATTCGCATAGCGGTGTGCGATCGCAAGCTCGCCGTCGACCTGGGCGATGTCGACGCCGAGCTTGTCGCGGTTGACGTCCAGTTCCTGCTGCTTGCCGGCCAGCGCCAGCGTGTTGCGTTCCAGATCGAGCAAGGCATCGGACAATTGCAGCTTGCTCTGCGGGGCGACGAAGCGCGCGACGAGTTCGTCTTTCTTCACCCAACTGCCATCGGCCACCGACCACACGAGCTGGCGCTGCGCCCACTGCGGGCCGGGCACCTGCAACGGCGCGGCGGCTGCGGATTTCAGCTCGCCACGCGCCGCGATATCAAGCGTCACCGGTGCTGCCGCTACCGTTTCCAGCACCGGCGGATCGGCCGGGTGCGAACAGCCGACGAGCAGGGCCGCGCAGGCGATGGCCATTCCGCGGCGCGTCATGCCGATTTCCCTTTTTGTGCATTTTCCACAATTTCAACCCGTACCGGCTGGCCGGGTTTGATCGATGCCGCGGCCTTGTCGAGGTCGATATCCAGATCAATCACCGGAACCGGCTCCACCCGCGACTTGCTGTGCACGCCCAGACCGATGCTCGCGACATGGCCGCTCAGGGTCTGCCCCGCGCCACCGTCGATCAGGATGCGCACGGCTGCGCCGCGGGCAACGCGGGTGTAGTCGCGCTCGGGCAGGCTGGCGCGCACGGCGAGCGTGGCCAGGTCAGGAATGCTGCCGACCGATTGGCCGCGCCAGACCTGGGTGCCGACGTCGATGCGTTGGCCATTCCACGCCATGGCATGCTGGAAAATGCCATCGCGCGGCGCCATCACGGTCAGGCCCGCGAGCGAGGTTTGCAGGCGGTCGACATCGGCCTTCAGCCGCGCCACGTCGGCATCGGCTTCGCGCTGTTCGGCAGCGCGTTCAGCGGCAGCAGCGCTGGCATGTTCGGTACTCAGTTTTTCGTGCCGCTGCGCCTTCTCGCGGTCGATCAGCAATTTCTTGTATTCCACGCCCGGCACATAGTCGGCCGGCCGGCCGGCCTTGCGCTGTGCCTTGGTCGCATCCGCCGTGGCCTGTGCCACGGCCAATTCCTCTTCACGCGCCTTGACCGCCAGTTCCAGGCGCAATTTGTCCTGTTGCCGTTCCTTCTCCTTGAGCTCGCTTTGCCTGGCGGCGAGATTCTTGGCCAGATCGCCGCCGTCGAAAGTTACCAGCGGTTCGCCTTTCTTCACGGTTTGTCCATCCGCGGCCATCTGCGTGACCGTCATCTGCCACAGGTCCTCGACGTGCGGCGGCATGATCGCGACGCTTTGCCGCGGATAGACTTCGCCGGTCATCTTCACCGGCGCCGCATCGGCGTGTACGGCAGATGAAGTGACGCAGTTTTCGTCCACATCGGTTTCGGCGCGCACGCTCATGCCGGGCAGCAGCGGCAACGCTTGCGCGCCGGGCATGGCGATGTCCACCGTGAAATAACTGCCGTCGCCCCAGGCCGCATGCGCTTCCGGTGCGCCGGAAATCGTCCGGATCGCGCCTTCGATGTGGCGGCCGGGCAGCGCGTCAAAGGCCAGGCAAACCTTTTGCCCATCCTTGAGTGCGCCGCGATCCGGCGCCAACACCCAGGCGCGCGTGCTCATCGCGCCACCGTTGACGACTTCGCCTACCTGCCAACCCGGCTGCGCGGTCGAGCCTTCCTCGTAGCGACCGCCGCCACCGAAGTAGCCAAAGTTGTTGAAGCCGTGCACAAGCACGCCATCGCGGTCGGCGGCGACGCTCGCCGTTTCGGTCTGGGTCTTGTAGTAACTGCGCTGCAGTTCGAGCTTGCCGACTTCGAGCTTGCCGTCGTGCTCGCGCCGCGTCACCGCCGCCTGCGCATCCGCCAGCTGCCGTTGCTTGAGCGCAAGATCGCGGTCGCTGCGTTCGAGCTCGGCCTGGTAGCGGTCGTAATCCAGGGCCGCGACGAGTTGCTTGGGCAGTGCCGCGTCGACTTTGGCGGTAGCCAGCGCTGCCTGTGCATCGACCAGCGCGGCATCGGCCTCGACGGCCTTGAGTTTGAGTTGTGCGACTTCCTTGTCCACGCGCGCGCGCGCCTGCGCGAGCTGGGATTCCAGCGTCGTGACTTGCTGCGCAGCGGCGCCGGCGTCGATACGCAGCAGCGCCTCGCCCTTCTTCACGCGGCTGCCGTCGGCAAGGTAATAGCGCAGCACCACCGGCGAAGAATCCGACGGCGGCACGAACACGGGCTGCGAGCCGTCGGAGCGCACTTCGCCGGCGAATACCACGGCCAGCGCGGGCACGGGCAGCGCAAGCAACAATGCCGCGAGGAATCTACTTCGCGTCATCATGTTCGATCTTCCCGTCGCGCACCTGCACGCGTCGCTGTGCGCGCGCCGCCACTTCGTGATCGTGCGTCACCAGGATCACGGTCTGGCCCTGCGCATGCACCTCGTCGATCATGCCCAGCACATCGGCGGCACTGCGCGAATCCAGGTTGCCGGTCGGCTCGTCGGCGAGCAGCAGGGCCGGTTGCATCAGCAACGCACGCGCGATCGCCACGCGCTGCATCTGGCCGCCGGAGAGTTGTTCGGGCCGGTGATTCTTGCGCTGGCCAAGACCGATGCGATCGAGCAGGGCGTGCGCGCGGTTCTCGATGTCCGGCGCCGCTTCGCGCAGGAACCGGCGCGGCAACAACACATTTTCCAGCACGCTCAGGCGTGGCAACAGATGGAACGACTGGAACACGAAGCCGATGCGGCGATTGCGGAAATCGCTGGCGCGTTCGTCGTCGAACGTGGAAACATCGGTTCCGTCGAGTTCGTAACTGCCCGCGGTCGGCCGGTCGAGACAACCCAGGATGTTGAGCAGCGTCGACTTGCCCGAGCCGGACGGCCCGACGATGGCGACGAACTGGCCCGCAGGCACCGCGAGATCGATCCCGGCCAGCGCGTCGACGTTTTGTCCGCCGACGCGATAGCGGCGGGTGATGCCTTGCAATTGAACCATGCCTGATCCGGGCAGCGAGGCGCGAAGTCTAGCTTGACCTGTTCCCGGCGCAAACGTTCCAAGCGCCGCTTATGAGGCTTTCTTCTGCCCGGCGATAAACGCCTTGATGTGATCCTCCAGCACCGGCAGCGGCACTGAGCCGGTTTCCAGCACCGCGTCGTGGAACTTGCGGATGTCGAATTTCGCGCCGAGTTCCTTCTCGGCGAGCTGGCGCAGTTCGAGAATCTTCAACTCGCC
>JAFEEK010000440.1 GCA_018241165.1 Pseudomonadota bacterium | reverse complement strand
CTGCGACTTGCCGCGCGTTGAGTGCGCGTTTGATTTCGGGAAAACGCAGCCAGACCAAAGCGTTCAGCAGATCGTGCCAGTTGCGCTCGCGCGTGGCGATCGCGCCATGCTTGAAGATGCGCTGCTCGTAGTGCTCGCCGTCGGCAAGCAGCTCGGGGGTTTGCGCAACAAAACGAAAGGACTCATCTACTCGGCATGCGTTCAACCGCGAAACGCCTGGCCAGTCGCCGCGCAGCAGATCGCCGAAGTCGTTCCATTGCGACAGTGGCGGGCGTGCGAAGACTTCCGCATCGACCGCCTCACGCGCGGGCGCGACGAAACGCATCGTTTATCCCCCTCTCCCCCGACGCTGTCGGGGGAGAGGGTTGGGGTGAGGGGGTGGCGCGTGAAAATCCAATCGCCCAAGAATCATGTGGTGTCGCCCCCTCACCCTGCCCTCTCCCCCATCGCAGGCGATGGGGGAGAGGAAATTCAGATTGCAATCCGTCCAATCAAATCGTGCTCGTCCGCCGCCTCGACACGCACATCCACAAACTGCCCCGGCTTGAGTTTGTGCCCATCGCGGATGCGCAGCACGCCGTCGATCTCGGGCGCATCGGCGCTGGTGCGCGCGATCGCACCATCGCCATCGACATGATCGACCAGTGCCTTGAGCGTCTTGCCGATCTTGCGTTGCAATTTTCCCGCGCTGATGGCCGCTTGCTTGGCCATGAATCGTTCGAGGCGTTCCTGCTTGATTTCCTCGTCGACCGGGTCGGGCAATTCATTTGCCTTCGCGCCATCGACCGGCGAATAGGCGAACGCACCGACGCGATCGAGTTGTGCTTCATCGAGGAAAGCGAGCAACTCTTCGAACTCGGCCTGCGTTTCGCCCGGAAAGCCGACGATGAAAGTGCTGCGGATGGTGATGTCGGGACACGTCCTGCGCCACGCCGCCACGCGCGCGAGCACCTTGTCGACCGCGCCGGGGCGCTTCATCAACTTCAGGACGCGCGGACTGGCATGCTGGAATGGAACGTCCAGGTACGGAAGGATCCTGCCATCCGCCATCAACGGTATCACCTCGTCCACGTGCGGATACGGGTAGACGTAGTGCAGGCGTACCCATGCGCCCAACTCCGCAAGTCCTTCGCACAGTTGCGTCATGCGCGTGCGATAGCTCTTGCCGCGCCATTCGCGCGCCGCGTATTTCACGTCCACGCCGTAGGCGCTGGTGTCCTGGGAGATCACCAGCAATTCGCGTACGCCGGACTTGACCAGTTTTTCCGCCTCGACCAGCACGTCGTCGATCGGCCGCGACACCAGCTCGCCGCGCATCGACGGAATGATGCAAAACGTGCAGCGATGGTTACAGCCTTCGGAAATCTTCAGGTAAGCGTAATGCTTCGGCGTGAGCTTGATGCCTTGTGCCGGCACCAGGTCCAGATGCGGATCGTGTTTGCGCGGCACCTGTTTGTGCACCGCGCTCATCACGCTGGCGTAATCCTGCGGACCGGTGATTGCGAGTACATCAGGATGCGCCTCGCGGATCACCTCCGCGCGCTTGCCCAGGCAGCCGGTCACGATGACCTTGCCGTTTTCGGCCAGCGCCTCGCCGATCGCGTCCAGGGATTCGGTCACCGCCGCATCGATGAAACCGCAGGTGTTGACCACGACCACGTCGGCTGCGCCGTAGCTGGGCACTATTTCGTAACCTTCCACACGCAACTGGGTGAGGATGCGTTCGGAATCCACCAGCGCCTTGGGGCAGCCAAGGCTGACGAAACCGACTTTGGGTGAAATCTTGGACATTCAGGAACCGCTTTGCCGCGAATCGGCCGCGTAGTTTACACTTGTACGGTTTGCGGTTTCGCTGGGGAACCGCAGCCGAAGAGTACAGGGCTGATCCGATGAAGGCTGGCGTTACCACCGGTCGCGCGCATTGGCTGTTATTCATGGCGTCGATGCTGTGCGCCAGTGCGTTTGCCGAAGCCCCGGCCGGTTCCGCGACGTATCCGCGTGCGCTGGCCGCGGCCGATTCACAGAAACTGGCGGCCGCGATTGAACGCAACGTATCGCCGTTGGCGCCCGCCGTCCCCGCGCTGATCGGCCCGCTTCGCAGCATCCGGTTCGAGCGTCTGCTCGGCGGCGTTTTCCTCGCCCTTGATTCCTACGGCAACGCCGAAATCCACTATCGTCGTGCACAGGCGATGGCGGCGACTTTCGACGAGCCCGCCGACGCCGCCGCCAGCGCGATCAGTCGCGGCGAGATCGCCATCCTGACCGGCGACTATGATCGCGCCGAGAAGCTGTCGAACGAACTGGTGCAACTGGCCGCGCGCGCCGACCTGCCGTGGGCGCAGGCGAAGGCCGAGGAATACCTTGGCGTCGTTGCCCGACGTCGCGGCCGCCTCGATGATGCACAGGCGCATGCGCAGCGGGCGCTCGCATTGCAACGCGCGCTGGGACAGGAAGCCGGCACCGCCACGGCGCTATCCAATCTCGGCACCCTGGCGCGCGATCGCGGCGACTATGCCGCCGCGCTGGATCTGTTCCGCCAGGCGCTGGCGATCCGCGAGCGCAACGACGACCAGCTCGAACTGACCTTGCGCAACATGGCCCTGGTCTACCGCGACCTCGGCGACGATGTCGCCGCGCGCGACTATTTCACGCGCGCACTCGACGTCGCGAAACGACACGGCGACAGCGCCAACTACGCAGCCATCCTCGGCACCTGGGCGGGATATCTGGTCGATGCCGGCGAATTCGCACCGGCCCTGGCGGCTGCACAGGAATCGCTCGCCGTGAGTAGCGCAATCGGCGACCGCCCGTCGGTCGGTTTCGACCTGCTCAACAGCGGCCGCGCATTGCTCGGCATGAATCGACTCGAGGAAGCGGATTTGCAACTGCATGGCGCACTTGCAATCGGGCGCGAACTCAACCAGCACGAAATTCTTGCGCACGCCCAGGTTTCGCTCGCGGAAGTGGCACTGGCTCGCGGCGAACCTGCCCAGGCGGACCGCATGCTGCTCGCCGCATTCGCCGACCCGCAGGCGGCACGCTACAAGCCGCTGATGGCCGAGGTCAACGAAGTGCGCGAAAAGATCGCGACTGCAATCGGCAAGCCCGCGCAGGCACTGGGCTATGCGCATGCCGCTGCCGCCTTGCGTGAGGAATTGCTCGGCACGCGCGCAAGCCGCCGCCTCGCTGCACAGGAAAGCCAGTACGCGCGCGCCACCGCCGATCAGCAACTCGCGCTGGCCGGCAAGGAAAACCAGTTGCAGGCCACGCGTCTTGCGCAACAGCACCTGCAACGAAACTACGTCATCGTCGCCGCCTGCGGCCTCGGCGCGATCCTGCTCCTGCTGGCCTGGCGTTTCGTCGGCGTGCGCAAGCTGAACAACGCGCTGGCCACGCGCAATGCCGAGGTCGAATCGCAGCGTGCGGCATTGAGTCGCGCCAACGATCGCCTGCAACAGCAAGCCGATGAATTGTTCCAGGCTGCGATCAGCGATCCACTCACCGGCGTATCCAACCGTGGGCATCTGATGCGACAACTTGACTCACGCATCGCCGACTGCGTGCGCAACGGCAGCGAATTGGCAGCGTTCATGATCGACTTCGATCACTTCAAGCGGATCAACGATGCGCACGGGCACCTGTACGGCGACCGCGTCCTGGTCGCCGGCGTGCAGACCCTGCGCCAATGGCTGGAACCGGGCGATTTGCTCGGACGCTACGGCGGCGAGGAATTCATCGCCGTGGTCAGCGGCGGCGATGCGCTGGACGCCGCGCGCGTGGCCGAACGCCTGCGCGAACGCGTCGCCGAAGCGATGACGGATTTTCTTCCCGAGACACACGGCGCTGTAACGATAAGCATCGGCATCGCCCTGCTTTCGCGTTTGCCCAAGCCAGCACGGCTGGAAGCGCTGATCGAAGCCGCCGACCGGGCGGTGTATGCCGCCAAGGCGGCCGGGCGCAACCGCGTCGAAATGCACGCCGCCTGAAGCCTGCGACGATCGCAGGTTTTCGCCCAGCCCGGTGCAGTTGGCACGGGTTTTGCCGGTTCCCCGCTGGATTACACTTGTTCGGCACGTGTTTCGCAAGGGAATCGCACGGGGAATACATGTGAAGCAATGCGGCGGGACGAATGCAAGTTGGCGGCATCGGTGCTGCGTCGGCCTGGCATTCGCGTTGGCCTGCGTTTGTGCCAGCGGCACAACCATCCCCGAATCCTACCCGCGCGCACAGGCGGCGATCCATGCGCTGCAATTGGGCGCCGCGATCGAACGCGGCCTCGGCCCCCTGACGCCGGCCGTCCCGGCGCTGTTCGGCGCGCGCGGCGCGATCGCCTGGCAGCGCCTGCTCGGAGGCGCCGAACATGCGCTCGGCAATTACGATCTGGCCGAAGCGCACTGGCTGCAAGCGCAACGGCTTGCATTGGCATACGGCGACGTCGGTACGGCAGCCGAAATCCTGGAACTGCGCGGCGAACAGGCCGCGGTCAGCGACTACGCGCGCACGGAACGCATCTCCAACGAATTGGCGCAGCTGGCCGAACGCGCCAGGTTGCCGAGCGCCCATGCCGATGCGGAGTATTTCCTCGGCATCGTCGACCGCCGCCATGGCCGCCTCGACAGCGCCACCGCGCATACCCAACGTGCGCTGGAGGCAGCGACCGCGCTCGGCGATCGGCGCGACATGGCCCGCGCATTGTCGTTTCTGGGCCTGATCGCACGCGACCGCGGCGATTATGCAACCGCGTTCGACATGGAAATGCGCACGCTGGCAATCCGCGAACGCCTCGGCGTGGACCTGGCCGGCACCTTGCGCAACCTCGCCCTGATCTGCCTCGACCTCGGCGACGACAACCTGACGCGCAAATATTTCACACGCGCGATCGAAACCGCCGCGAGCCACGGCGACAGCCTCGACTACTCGTCGGCACTCGGCACGTATTCGAGCTGGCTGGCCGACATCGGCGAGTATCAGGCTGCGCTCGCCGCAGCGGACGAGGCATTGCTCCTGGCGCGCGCCCTCGACAACAAACCGGCTGTCGGCTTCGACCTGTTCGACGCCGGTCGTGCACTGACGGGTTTGAAGCGCCCCGACGAAGCACGCGAGCGCCTCGTCGAGGCGCTCGCGATCGGTCGTCAGCTCAAACAGCACGAGATCATCACACGCAGCCAGCTTGCGCTTGCCGAAAACGCGTACGCCGCGGGCGACATCGCGCAGAGCCGGTCCCTGCTCGACGAAATTTCGGCCGATTCGAGCGCCATGCAATTCAAGCCGATGCTGGCGGCCGTCTACGCGCTTGCCGACAAGCTCGCCGTTGCCCAGGGCAACCTGGCGCTGGCGCTCGACTACGCGCACAAACGCTCGACCTTGCGCGACGAACTGTTGAACACCCGATCGAGCCGCGCACTGGCGCTGCTGGAAAGCCAGTACGAGCGGGCGGAAGCCGAGCACAAGCTTGCGCAGATGACCCTCGACAACCAGCAACAGGCCGCACAACTTGCGCAGCGGCAAGCGCAGCGCAACCGCGGCCTCGCGCTGATCGTCATGTTGACGATGGTGCTGGGATTGCTCGCATGGCGGTTTTCCAGCGTGCGCAAGCTCAATCGCGAACTCGGCATGCGCAACGCGCAAGTCGAAGCCCAACGCACCGCCCTGAGCGACGCCAATACGCGATTGCAGCAACAGGCCGACGAGCTGTTCCAGGCCGCAATCCGCGATCCGCTCACCGGCATAGCGAACCGCGGCCACCTGCTGCGCCAGCTCGATGCGCGGAGGGTCGAGTGTGCACGCGACAACTGCGAACTGGCGACATTGCTGATCGACTTCGATCACTTCAAGCAGATCAACGACCGCCATGGCCACCAGTTCGGCGACCGCGTGCTCGTTGCCGGCGCGAATGCCCTGTGCGACCAGTTGGGCGCCGGCGACATCGTCGGCCGCTACGGCGGCGAGGAATTCATCGTGGCCACCAGCGTGCGCGACGCTGCCCAGGCGCGACAATTGGCCGAACGCCTGCGCGCGCGCGTCGCCGCGGCGCTTGCCGAACTCCTGCCCGACGATCCGGACGCAACGACCATCAGTATCGGCATCGCTTTGCTGTCGCGCATGCCGGCGTCGGCGCGTCTGGAGGAACTGATCGAAGCGGCCGACAAGGCCGTTTACGCGGCCAAGAACGCAGGCCGCAACCGCGTCGTCGTGCACGCCGCCTGAAGTTTCCTCCGGCGTGGTTGACAACCCGGCGCACCGGGATACGCTGGACGCGGATCTGGGCACGGACACAATCATGGGCGAGCGCATCAAGCTCAATACCGCCGGCATGCATTGCATCGGCGCGTACCTGGCAAAACCCGGCGGCAGGCCGAAAGGCGGCATTGTCGTGGTGCAGGAAATTTTCGGCGTCAACGCGCACATCCGCAGCGTTGCCGACGGCTACGCCGCGCATGGCTACACCGCGATCGCGCCGGCATTCTTCGATTTTGCCGAAAACGACGTCGAGCTTGCTTACGACAAGTCCGGCATCGAACGCGGCAAGGCGCTGGCGCTGGAAGTCGGCATGGATCGCGCGGTGGAAGCCGTGGCCAGTGCGATGGAGTCGATCGCATCCAGCGGCAAGTGCGGCGTGGTCGGCTATTGTTGGGGCGGTACGGTCGCGTTGCGCGCCGCGCAGGTGCTGACGCTGCCGGCATCGAGCTACTACGGCGCGCGCAATGTCGGCTTTCTCGACCAGCCGCTCAAGGCACCCGCGATCTTCCATTTCGGCGCGGACGATCCATCGATTCCGCCCGAAGCGATCGCCAAGCAACGCGCGGCCTGGCCCGATGCACCCATTTACATCTACGAACATTGCGGCCACGCCTTCAACCGTGATGCGGATGCCAATGCCTACAACGCCGCGGCAGCGAAACTGGCGCTGGAGCGCACATTGACGCTGTTTGCGAAACATCTGTCCTGAACATGACCATGGAAACGGATTTCATCCTCGACCCTCGCCTCGATGGCGACACGCATCGCGTGGGCGACCTGGAACTTGCGCGCGTGCTGCTGATGGACGATGCGCGTTTTCCATGGCTGATTCTCGTCCCGCGCCGCGCGAACCTGCGCGAACTCACCGACCTCGACACCGCCGCGCAGCAGCTTCTGCTCGCACAAATCGATCGCTGCGCTCGCGCCATGCAATCGCTGTTCGCGCCGGACAAGCTGAACATCGCCGCGCTCGGCAACGTCGTCGCGCAACTGCATGTCCACGTCGTCGCGCGCCACGCGCAAGACGCCGCATGGCCGCGCCCGGTCTGGGGTTTCGGCGAACGCGTGCCGTATGCGCCGGATGCGCGCGACGCACGCCTGGCCGCGCTGCGCCGCGCGCTGGGTATTCGCGCCGCATGAGTGCGCCGCGCATCGAAGCGCTCGGCGACTGCGCCGCACTGATCCACTGCGGCGATGCCATCGACGCGAACATCAATGCCCGCGCGCTGGCGATCGCTCGCGCATTGATCGATGCAAACCTTCCCGGCATCACGGACATCGCGCCCTCCTACGCCGGCGTGTGCGTGCGCTACGACCCGGGCGCATGGACCGGCGCGGACGCGCACTCGCCATTCGAGCGGCTCGCGTTACGACTTGGCGCGTTCGTCGAGAATGCGCACACCGACGCATCGACCAACGCAGGAATCATCGAAATCCCGGTGTCCTACGGCGGCGACTCCGGGCCGGATCTGGACGATGTCGCTGCGCACGCAGGCCTGATGCGCGAGGCCGTTGTCGAGTTGCACAGCGGCGCGGAATACCGCGTCGCCATGCTTGGCTTCACGCCGGGATTTGCCTACCTGCTTGGCCTGCCGGATGTCTTGCACATGCCGCGTCGCGCGACGCCACGCACGCGCGTACCGGCCGGATCGGTCGCCATCGGCGGCGCGCAAACCGGCGTGTACCCGCGCGAGACGCCGGGCGGCTGGCATCTGATCGGGCGCACGGAATCGGCCCTGTTCGATCCCGCGCGCGATCCGCCGGCGCTGCTGAAACCGGGAATGCGGATAAGGTTTGTAGTGCGATGAGCCTCACCGTTCTCACTCCGGGCTGGCAGACCAGCGTGCAGGACGGCGGCCGCCGCGGATTCGCCGCACTAGGCGTCGGGGCATCCGGCGCAATGGACGACGTGTCGCGCCGATTGGCGAATATACTTGTTGGCAATGTGGACAATGCGGCGGCGCTGGAGATCACCTTGCGCGGTCCGCGCCTGCGCCTGGATGCCGATTGCGTCGTCGCCTTGACCGGCGCGGCGCTGGACGGATTGCCGATGTGGCGTCCCGTCGCCGTGCGCGCCGGAACCGAAATTGCGCTCGGCACGATGCAGCGCGGCGCCTATGCCTATCTCGCCATTGCCGGCGGCATCGGCAGCGCTGCGGTTCTGGGCAGCCGCAGCGCCGATATCGTCGCTGGATTCAATGCGGCGCTGGCGGCAGGCGATGTGTTGCCGGTCTTGCCTGCTGGGGTACCTCATCGCGAGCTGTGGGGCAGGTTTCATGCACGCCCGCTCGCAGGGGACTCCGAAAATCGAAATGTCGTTGCTGCGAATTGGTCCCTCAATCCGCGCTCGTGGTTCGACCTCGATCCGCACAATCGGATCGGCGTGATCGAAGGGGCGCACTTCGCACAGCTCGCCGAAAACGCGCAGCGCGCGCTGTTCGACTCGACCTTCCGCGTTGGTGGCGATTCCAGCCGCATGGGCCTGCGCCTGCACAATGTCCACCTGGACTTGCGCGAAGCGCTGGAACTCGTCTCCGCCGGGGTCGTCCCGGGCACCATGCAACTGCCGCCGAGCGGCGACCCCATCGTGCTGATGGCCGAGGCGCCGACCTGCGGCGGCTATCCGCGCATCGGCCACGTGATCGGTGTGGACCTGCCGCGCCTGGCGCAGCGCCGGCCCGGCGACAGCGTGCGCTTCGCGCGGGTCGCGCTCGACGCGGCGCAAACGCGCTATCTTGAACGCGAACGTGCGCTGCTTGCGCTCGCACGAACTATCAAGGACCGTTTGCAATGACCTGCATCGATTTGAACTGCGACATGGGCGAATCCTTCGGCGCCTGGAGCATGGGCGACGACGCCGGCGTGATGCCGTGGATCACCTCGGCGAACATCGCCTGCGGATTCCACGCCGGTGATTTTTCCACAATGCAGCAAACTGTGCTTTTGGCAAAGCGGCACGGCGTCGCCATCGGCGCGCATGTTTCCCTGCCCGACCTGCAAGGCTTTGGCCGCCGCGTGATGAAGGTTTCGGCAAACGACGCCCATGCACTGACTCTGTACCAGATCGGCGCACTCGCTGGATTTGCGCGCGCCGCGGGTCTGCGCGTGGCGCACGTGAAGCCGCACGGCGCGCTGTACAACATGGCGGCGAAGGACGCCGCGCTGGCCGACGCCATCGCGCGCGCTGTCCACGACTTCGATGCAACGTTGATTTTGGTCGGACTCGCCAACAGCGAACTACCCAAAGCCGGCGTGGCTTTGGGCCTCGCCGTCGCGCATGAAGCTTTCGCCGATCGCAGTTACGAAGCCGATGGCTCGCTCACGCTGCGCGGCACGCATGGCGCCGTGATTGAAGACGCCGCTGCCGCTGTTGCGCAGGCGGTGAAAATCGCCACGCAGGGAAACGTCGACATCCGCAGCGGCGGCACGCTTGCCCTGCGCGCCGACACGATTTGTGTCCACGGCGATCGCGCCGATGCCGCGCGGTTCGCGCAGGCGTTGCATGACGGACTGAAAGCTGCGGGAATCTCGATTGCGAACAGCGCGCGCGCCTAGCGATGGTGTTCGCCGGCGCGTTCCGGCTGATACGTAACTTCCTTGATGCGCACGTGCAGCACGCCGCCACCGGGTCTTGGCCATTCGATTTCGTCGCCCTGCGACAGTCCAAGCAAGGCGCTGCCGACCGGCGCGAGGATGGAAATCTTCTCGCCCGAGGTGTCGACGTCCTTCGGGTAGACCAAGGTCAGCTGGAACTCTTCGTGCGAGGATTCGACGGCAAAGCGCACGGTCGAATTCATCGTCACTACCGTGGGCGGAACATCTTTCGGCTGCACGATCTGCGCACGCGCAAGCTCGCCTTCCAGATCCTTCTTGCCGGGAAAGGCGGCGTCGGGCAACGCGTCGATCAGCTTTTCCAGCCGCTCGGCGTCCAGTGAAGAAATTATCAGTTTGGGTTTCTTGAGCATCTTCAGCATCCCGGTTTTCGATGTGCGTATCGTGCTGGCAACAGTGTAGCCCAAGCGCGGGCGAACCGGGCGTCCGCGAGCGCGTTTAGCGACAAGGTCTGCCTCAAACGATTCGTCTCGAACTCACTGGCGCCTTTGCAAAAACACATGCGTCGCGCGCTCGCCGGCAACGCTTTTCGTGCACTCGTAGCCTAGCGCGTGCCAGTCCAGCCCCGAGAACAGCGCTTCGCCGCTGCCGAGCAGTACGGGTCGCACGGCCAGATGCAACTCATCGATCAGGCGCGCGCGCAAGTATTCGCGCACCGTCGCCACGCCGCCGCCGAGGCGCACGTCGCGACCGTTCGCGGCCTCGCGCGCCTGCGCGAGCGCGGACGCGATGCCATCGGTGACGAAATAAAACGTCGTGCCGCCTTCCATGACCAACGGCTTGCGTGCGTGATGCGTGAGCACAAATACTGGAGTGTGGTACGGCGGTTCGTCGCCCCACCAGCCGCGCCAACTTTCGTCCGGCCACGGTCCGCGCACCGGCCCGAACATGTTGCGCCCGAGGATCCACGCGCCGAGGTTGTCGAAGCCGCGTTCGGCGATGGAATTGTCGGTGCCGGTTTCGCCGCCGTCCTTGCCGTGCATCGCGTTCCAGAATTGCGAATGGAAAAACCACTCCATCAACTCCGGCCCGCGCACGCCGAGCGGATTTTCCAGGCTCTGGTCCGGCCCGGCGCCGAAGCCGTCGAGGGATACCGCGAAACTGCGCACGAGCAACTTCGACATGGCATGCCAATCCGCAACGGACTCAGCCTGAGTGTATGCCATACTCATTGCCATGAACTACTGGCCATTGCTCGGCGTTGCCGTCGTCGTCGCGGGATTCGCGCTGCGCGCCAATCCGGCGCTGGTGGTTGTCGTCGCCGCGATCGTGTCGGCGTTGTTGTCCGACATGTCGATTCCCGATCTGCTGGCCCTGCTTGGCGCCAAGTTCATCGACAGCCGCAACCTGCTCGTGCTGCTGCTCACACTGCCGACGATTGGCTTGCTCGAACGTGCGGGCCTGCGCGAGCATGCGTCGAACTGGATCGCGCGCATGCGCAGCTTCACCTTCGCGCGCCTGCTGATCGGCTATCTCGCGGTGCGCCAGCTGCTGTCGATGCTGGGGCTCACCGGCATTGCCGGACATCCGCAGACGGTGCGCCCGTTGCTCGCGCCGATGGCCGAGGCGGCAGCGGAAAAGATCCATCCGGACATCGACCTCGCCGAACGCGAACGCATCCGCGCGTTCGCCGCAGCGACCGACAACACCGGCTTGTTTTTCGGCGAGGACATCTTCATCGCGTTCGGCGCGGTATTGTTGATCTACGGCTTCTACGAACAAAACGGCATCGTGCTCGATCCGCGCCATATCGCGATCTGGGCGTTGCCGACGGCGATCGCGGCATTCGTGGTGCAGAGTATTCGGGCGATTCGGTTGCAAAAACGGCTACGTGAAAACGCCTCTCCCGCTGGCGGGAGAGGCCGCGCCGCAGGCGCGGGTGAGGGTGGAATTCTTTCGAAACACAACCACCCTCACCCCAACCCTCTCCCGCCAGCGGGAGAGGGGGAGAATCGTGCCGCGATTCGCAGAAAGTCATGACGATGATTTTCCGCGTCGAGTACGTTTACTGGCTCTGTGGCATCGTGCTCGTCGCCTGTGCACTGCGCGAGCTGCATGCGAAGCGATTCGCGCACGCCGCGTTCTGGGGAATTCTCGCCGCGATTTTCCTGCTCGGCGACGCGGTGAAATCCGCCGCCGCGCATGGCAGCGTTCTGCCGCAACAACTTGCCGGCATCGGCGTCATTGCGCTCGGATTGATCGCCGGATTCCTGCGCCGCGCGCCGACCGAAGAATCCACGAGCGATCACGAGCGGCGCGCGATCAGTGCGTCGCGCCTCGGACACAAATTGTTCGTGCCGGCGTTGATCATTCCGTTCGGCACGCTGGTGTTCACCTTGCTGCAACCATTCGTGCATGCCGGCGGAATCGACCAGCTCGGCCGCGCGGAAGCGACCTTGCTTGCGCTCGGATTCGCCTGCGTGCTCGCCACCTTCGCCGCGATGCAACTGACGCGTTCGAGTGTTGGCAATGCCATCGCCGAAACCGGACGCCTGCTCGATGCGCTGTCGTGGGCCGCGTTGCTGCCGATGCTGCTGGCCATGCTCGGCGCGGTGTTCGCGGCGACCGGCGTGGGCGAGGCGATCGCGCATCTCACCGCCGCGGCAATCCCCGTGCAGTCGCGCCTGGCCTGCGTGCTTGCCTTCGCCGCCGGCATGGTCGCGTTCACCGTGATCATGGGCAATGCGTTCGCGGCGTTTCCGGTGATGATGGCCGGGGTCGGCCTGCCGCTGCTGATCGGCCAGCATCACGCCGGGCCGGCGGCGCTAGGCGCACTGGGCATGCTCACCGGTTACTGCGGCACCTTGCTCACGCCGATGGCGGCGAATTTCAACATCGTGCCGGCGGCCTTGCTCGAGCTGCGCGATCCGAACGGCGTGATCCGCGCACAGGTGCCGACGGCGCTGTGGCTGCTCGCGATCAACCTGTTGCTGATCTGGTTTTTTGCATTCCCATGAGCCGCACGCCTGTCGTTCTGATAACCGGATTCGATCCCTTCGGCGGCGAGGCAGTCAATCCGTCGCAGCGGATCGCGCAGGCGCTGGATGGCGAAGTCGTCGCCGGACATCGTGTCGTTGGCGCGATCTTGCCAACGCAATTCGGCGCTTCGCTGCCCGCGCTGCAAGCCCTGCTGCGCCGCCATCGCCCCGTCCTGGTGCTTGCAATCGGGCAGGCCGGCGGACGCGAAGGCATTTCGCTGGAGCGGGTTGCGATCAACCTGATCGATGCGCGCATCCCCGACAACGCCGGATCGCAACCGGTCGATGTGCGCATTGTGGATAACGCTGCAAATGCGTATTTTTCCACTTTGCCGATCAAGGCCATGCTGCAACGATTGCACAAAGCGAAAATCCCGGCGGCGCTATCGCAGACCGCGGGCACGTTCGTGTGCAATCAGGTGTTTTTCGGGCTGCAACACGCGCTGCGGCGCCGGCACGGCGTGCGCGGCGGCTTTG
Organism: Pseudomonadota bacterium; assembly: GCA_018241165.1. Classification (GTDB taxonomy): domain Bacteria; phylum Pseudomonadota; class Gammaproteobacteria; order Xanthomonadales; family Rhodanobacteraceae; genus Rudaea. Next base: position 1,749 of record JAFEEK010000440.1, on the reverse strand, counting down.
TTCATGTGCCGTATCTGCCCGAACAGGCGGCGCAACACGCTGCTGCGCCGAGCCTGCCGCTGGAAACGATGATTGCCGCGATCCGGCTATGCCTCGAAGTCGCGCTGGCCACGACCGGCGACGCGCACTACGCCGCCGGCGCGCTGGACTGACCGGCGTTTATTGCGCGGGAGCGGCCGGAGCGGCGGCAGGCGCCGGCGCCAGCGGATCGGCGAGCGGCTCGAGCTTGCCGTGTTCTTCCACCCATGCATCGAGCTTCTGCGCCTGCGCGGCAATCACGATCAGGTGCTTTTGTTCCGGCGTCGCGCGGTCGGCATCGCGCAACACGATGCCGGTGATTTTCTTGCTTTCCTTCAAATCGCCGAGGTAACCGTACAGCTCGGCCTTGCCCATGATGAATTCGCCGGTGGAAAAGGTATTGTTCTTCGCGGGTTTTACCAGCAAATGTCCATCATCGATGGCATCGCGCGCGAATGCGGCGCCGGCAACGAGCAAAGACGCGGCCATTGCCGCAATTAGCGATTTGTACATGATTGGCTCCTGGGGAAATCCGCTTGCGCGGCGTCATTCGACGACCTGGATCACCTTCAGGTGTCCGTCGTTGTCGCGCACATAGCCGGTGATTTTCAGGTCGCGGCAGATGCCGGCGAGCGCAGCTACGTGCGTACTCTTGATCTTTTCCTTTTCGCCGGGCGTGAGCAGGATCGTATGCACCGGCTTGCCGATTTCGGCGAGGTAGCGAAGGTGTCCGGCCAGGTCTTCGCGCGTCAGCGAGGCGCCGTCGTATTCGAACTGGCTGTCCTTGTCCGCAGCCACGGTCAGGTCGAACGCCGCCGGACGGTTCGCGCTCGCGATGTCGGACGTGCCTTCATTGATCGCGTCGCGGCCGCCACACGCAGCGAGCAGTGCAACCAGCAGCAACAGGATCAGCGCCTGCGCGCCACGGAAAATGGAACTTTTACGCATTGTATACTCCTGGATACTCACGCTTTCGGCAACGTGACGCCTTTCTGGCCCTGGTATTTCCCGCCACGATCGCGGTAGCTGGTGCCGCAGACCTCGTCGGATTCGAAAAACAGCATCTGCGCCACGCCCTCGTTCGCGTAGATCCGCGCCGGCAGCGGCGTGGTATTCGAGAACTCCAGCGTCACGTGGCCTTCCCATTCCGGCTCCAGCGGCGTCACGTTGACGATGATGCCGCAGCGCGCATAGGTGCTCTTGCCCAGGCACACCGTCAGCACGCTGCGCGGGATGCGAAAGTACTCCACCGTGCGTGCCAGCGCAAACGAATTGGGCGGGATGATGCACTCGTCGCCTTTGATGTCGACGAAACTGCGCGCGTCGAATTCCTTGGGATCGACGATGGTCGAGTTGATGTTGGTGAACACCTTGAACTCGTTCGCGCAACGCACGTCGTAGCCGTAGCTCGACGTGCCGTAGGAAATCAGCTTGCCACCGTTGCCGTTGACGCGCACCTGGCCCGGCTCGAACGGTTCGATCATGCCGTGTTTTTCCGCCATGCGGCGGATCCAGTGGTCGGATTTGATACTCACAATTGCGCGCTCACGTGTTCTGGATGACGATCTTGGGAAATTGAATGCTCTTGCTGCGCGCATGCAGCGCCAGTTGCGCCGCGGTCTTGCGCGCGATTTCGCGATACATCCCCGCGATCGCGCCCGCGGGATCGGCCGCAACCGTCGGCGTGCCGCCATCGGCCTGTTCGCGGATGTGGATGTCGAGCGGCAGCGA
>JAFEEK010000043.1 GCA_018241165.1 Pseudomonadota bacterium | reverse complement strand
GCCCTGCTCGGCATGCTCGCGTTGCCGGTGGTGGTGTGGAAATTGATCGTCGACGCGCACATCCTGCGCCATAGCCTGAACCTGCCGTTTGCCGCGGGCATGCTCATCGCACTGTTCTGGATCGTGGCCGAGTTGAGCCTGGGCGCTGCATTGGGTGGCCCGGCCGGGGCCGCGGCCTGAGTGTCGATGTGAAATTGTATATTCTGGGAATCTGCGGAACCTTCATGGGCGGCGTTGCCGCGCTTGCGCGTGAGCTCGGCCACGAGGTTGCCGGCTGCGACGCGAACATCTATCCGCCGATGAGCGACCAGCTCGCCGCGCTTGGTGTACACCTGGATTCGGGCTATCGCGCCGAGCATCTGGACGCCGCAAAGCCCGATCTCGTCATCGTCGGCAATGCGCTGTCGCGCGGCAATCCTATCGTCGAGCGTTTGCTTGATGCACGCATTCCCTACATCTCCGGCCCGCAGTGGATCGGCGAAAACGTGCTGGCAACGCGGTGCGTCTTCGCGGTCGCCGGTACTCACGGCAAGACCACGACGACGGCGATGCTGGCGTGGATTCTCGACTCATGCGGGCGCAATCCCGGATTCCTCGTCGGCGGCGTGCCGGAGAATTTTGGGGTGTCGGCGCGGCTTGGCGGTCCGCTTGCCCTCACCCCACCGTCGGCATCCGCCGACGGTCCCCCCCTCTCCCGCTTTGCGGGCGAGGGACGATTGTCGCAGCCTGCGGCTGCGGATTTTGTCGTGGAGGCCGACGAATACGACACCGCGTTTTTCGACAAGCGCAGCAAGTTCGTGCACTACCGGCCTACGGTCGCGATCCTCAACAACCTCGAATACGACCACGCCGACATTTTTCCCGATGTGGCCGCGATCCAGCGCCAGTTCCACCATTTGGTGCGAACGGTGCCGGGCAATGGGCATTTGATCGTAAATGCCGAGGACGCGCGTCTCGCCGAAGTGCTCGCGATGGGCGCGTGGACGCCGGTGACGAGTTTCGGCATCGACACCGGCGACTGGCGCGCGAGGCTGATAGATGCCGACGGCTCGCGTTTCGCCGTGTTGCACGAGGGAAAGGTTCTTGGCGAAGTACGCTGGAACCTGCTCGGCCGCCACAACGTGATGAACGCGCTGGCCGCACTCGCCGCGGCGGATGCCGGCGGTGTCGATGTGCCACAAGCAATCGCCGCGCTCGCGGACTTCCGCAGCGCCAAGCGCCGGCTTGAACTGGTCGGCGAGGGCGCGGGTATAAAAGTGTACGACGACTTCGCGCATCATCCGACCGCGATCGCCACCACGCTCGCGGGCCTGCGCGCGCGCGTGGGCAAGGCGCGCATTCTCGTTGGCATGGAGCCGCGTTCGAACTCGATGCGGCTTGGCGCGCACGCGGACGAACTCGCGCCTTCCTTGCGCGACGCCGATGCCGTCGTCTTCCTGCAAAAGCCCGGATTGGCTTGGGATGCCGTGCGCGTGACCGATGCGCTCGGCGGTCGCGGCCACACCGCGCCAACGGTCGATGCGCTGATCGCGCTGCTCGCCGAATCCGCGCGCGCCGGCGACCACGTCGTGTTCATGTCCAACGGCGGATTCGAAAATGCGCCGCGGCGTTTCCTGGACGCATTGCGCTGAATTCGGCTTAGACTGGCAGCGTGACTGCCATGGATATTTCCCTGTTCCCGCTCAATTGCGTGCTGTTTCCCGGCGGCGTGCTCGAATTGCGGGTTTTCGAGCGACGCTACCTCGACTTGGTGCGCGATTGTGCGCGCAAAGACAGCGGGTTTGGCGTATGCCTGATCCTGCACGGACACGAAGCGGGCGAGCCGGCGATCCCGGCCGCGATCGGCACGCTGGCGCACATTGTGGATTTCTATACTACCGGAGACGGATTGCTCGGCATTCGCGCCAATGGCGGCGCGCGCTTTCGCGTGGCGCACACGCGCGTGCGCGACAACGGTCTCGTCCACGGCGATGCGCAGTTCTGGCCGGATGAGGCACGCGTGCCGGTGCCGACCGAGTACGCATTGCTGGCGACGATCCTGGAACGCCTGCTCGAACGCATGGGCGGAGCCCACGCGACCGGGTCGCGTGACCGCTATGATGATTCGAGCTGGGTCGGATTTCGCCTCGCCGAAGCGTTGCCGCTGGAAAACCGCGAACGCCAGCATCTGTTGCAGATGACCGATCCGTTGCAGCGTCTGGAGCAGTTGATGCACTACCTGCCGCGCTTCCAGAAACCCTGATGGCAGTTCTTCGATTCCGCGGCAATAGTACATGAAGACGTTGATATGTATGCTTTACACATATGTATATTGAATATCTGGTATAAGACATTATCTTGATGGGGTCGCCATTTGGACGACCCAACAGGAGTACCACCATGAAACGTCTACCTCTGGCCTGCGCATTGGCGCTTGGATTTGCGTTCGCCGCGTCCGCGCCGGCCATTTTTGCGCACGAAGCGCCCCATTCTGCACACGCCACCGCCGTATCTGCGGCGGCGACGGCGCCGAAGTTGCACGCGGCGCTGCGCTCGCTGTGGCATGGCCATCTCGTCGCCACGCACGACTACGCGCTGGCGGTGCACGCCGGCAACAAGGCCAATGAGACGAAGGCGGCCGATGCGGTCGTCGCCAATGCCAAGGACATCGCCAATGCGGTTGCCGGCTTCTATGGCAAGGATGCGGGCGACGGCCTGCTGAAATTGCTGGCTGGCCATTGGGGCGCGGTCAAGGACATGACCGATGCCGCACATGCCGGCGACAAGACCGCAGAGCAGAAAGCCGAGACGGCTGCGCTCGACAACGGCACGGCGATCGCCAAGTTCCTTGCCGGCGCAAACCCGAACTGGACGCAAGGCGCGCTGCAGGGCGCTTTGGCGATGCATGTCAACGACCACATGATCCAGGTCGACCAGATGATGTCGAACGCGCCTGCCGCCGAACAGGAAAAGTCGTGGACGCAGATGCAGCATCACATGGACATGATCGCCGACACCCTGGCCGATGGCATCGCCAAGCAGTTCCCGGACAAGGCCAATTGAAGAACACGAGCGCCCTGCGGCAACTTGGGGTCACGCAGCAGAAATTGCTGCGCACGCTGATTGCCAGTGCGCAAGGCATGACCGTGGAAGAACTGTGCAGCGCATTGGGCGTCACCCACAATGCGGTCAGGCAACACCTGACCGCATTGCTGGCGCAGGGTTTCGTCGTGCGCGGCCAATCGGCGCCGAGCGGCGGTCGGCCGCGCGCGTGCTTTGTCATTACTGCGCAAGGGCGCGAGCTTTTCCCGCGCAATTACGCCCTGATTGCAGCCGGCATGATCGAACACCTTTACGCGCATGCCGGCACGCACGCCGTGCAGGACATGCTGGCGCAAATGGGCGCGACGCTCGGCAAGGACGCGGCGGCGCGAATCGCCACCGCCGCCGATCGCGATGAGGCCACGCGCCTTCTCGCCGAGCAACTCGATGCGCTCGGTTACGAAGCTCGGGTCGTGCCGGCCGATGGTCACACGGAGGTGGAAGCCTGGAACTGCGTATTCCACGCGCTCGCTCGCCAACATCCCGACGTATGCCGCTTCGACCTTGCGTTCATGAGTGCCGCGACTGGACGTCCCGTGCAGCGTACCTCGTGCATGTTGCACGGGCAGCCGGCGTGCCGCTTCAGACTCGATCCGGATTACCGCGCCCCCACATGAGTTTCCACGTCAGCACGGCGACGGCCACGACGCCGATCGCCAGCAGGTAGCGGCCCAATTGCTGCTGGTCGTCGAGCAGGTAATTGCTGCAAAGGCGCACCGGGGAAATCAGGTACAGCCAGCCCAGCCGGAACGCAGTCGCGATCAACTCGATCAGCAGCACACCACGCACCACGAATCCCGCGCGCGGCCAGCTCATCGCGATTGGCACACCGACCAGCAGCGGCATGCTCAGGAACTTGGCCCAGGCGACATGCGGATCATCCAGCGCCGCATCCAGCGCTCTCGGCAGCATCCACACCATGCCGGCGAAAGACGCCAGCACGATGCCGCTGATGCCGCTGCGGTTCCAGCGTGCGATGCGGGCGTCCAGCCGTGCCGGGATTGCTTGCGCGATCAACCAGCCTGCCGCCGCCAGCAGCGGAATCTGCACCAGCATCTGCAACGTCATCGTGGATCCCAGCGCCTGCCGCATTGGCGGGATCACCAACAGCATCCACGCGATCGCGCCGACGAGAAAATCACGGCGGGGCGCTGTCACGGCGCGAGTTCCTTCATGACATAACGCGCTGCGCCTTGCGGATCGTCCCAATCCAGGATCGCGACCAGCCTGCCATCGGGATCGACCACCGCGATCGCGGCGTTGTGCACGAAGCCGTCCAGACCATCCGGTACTGCGACGACGCCGAACACGCGCATGAGTGTCGCCAGGTCCGCCGTATTCGTCGGCCGCACCGCGAGCCAGCCCGCGCCGCGATCGCCGAATCGCCGCTGGTAATCGGCGAGTTGGGGCGGCGCGTCGTGGGCGGGATCGAAACTGACGCTGAGCAGTTGCAGTTTGCCAGTTGCGATCGGTACGGCCAGATCGTGCTGCAATTTCGCGAATTCGCCGCCCTGCACCGTGCAGTACGTCGTGCAACGGGTGTAGATGAAATCGACCAGCAGCCAGCGTCCGCGCAAATTCGCAAAACTCGTGTCCGTGCCGGCGGCGGTTTGCAGCGTGATCGGCGGCACCGTGCGTGGCTGCTCGCGAATGTCGATGCGGCGCGCGGTTTCGGTCGTGAACGCTTGAAATCCGTCGGTGGCGCCGGCCAGTACCGCAATACCGGCCGCCGCCAGGAGCAGACTAACCAGCAGCGTTCGCAGTGCTGTCACGCGGGCTCCCGCCGGCGGGTGCCTTGAGCAGTCCGCTCGTGATGCGGATCGCGAAATACAGCATGCCCAACACGACCAGCATCGCACCGATGGAACCGACCTTGTCGGTGAACTGCCATTCCGGCAGGTGCGTGGCCATGCGCCGCGCCACGCTCAGGTGGCCGGCATCCAGGAACGCCAGCACGAAGATCAATCCACCGATGAAGTAGACCGGGAATCCGACCCGGTCCGCACCCGTGTTCGGCGGCCGGTTGGCGCGCGCGCCGATCACGTGGAACATCAGCGCCAGCGCCATCGGCAGCACACCCAGCAACAGGTAGAAATGGAAATGACCCGGCACCCATTGCGTGTTGTGCATCACCAGGTTGTTGCGGATCGTGCCGTCGAGGATGGCCGGCACGATGCCCGCCGCCCAACCGAACACAGACAGGATCATCAGGCGCGAGGGCATCGTCCAGCGCATGCCGGAGCGGTAGATGTTGGTCAGCGCGCCGTACACGGTGACCAGGAACACCGGGAATCCCGCGCCCCACGACACGATCTGGCCCATGACGAGCAGCCAGCGCGGTTCGGCGTAGTCCATCAGCAGATGGTGCGGAAACACGACGATCACGAACAGGCAACTCGCTGCCCACGACCACAGGAACGGCCGCGAGATCGGGTAGGGCTTTTGCGAATAACGCGGCAGCAATTCATACACCGCGATCACGCCCATGTAGATCGTGGCGTTGATGTACATGTGGCCGAACCAGTAGATCAGGTTCTTGGCTACCAGCGCGTTCAGCGCCATTTCCGGAAAGAAGATGTTGACCAGGCTCATCACCAGCACGACGGCGCCGGCGAGGATGCCCAGCGTGTTCGCGATGATCACCATCGTGCTGGCGACGACGGTCTTGGGATGGTTCGGGTCGATGCTGCCGCCGAACAGCCATTGCAGGCCGAGCGCACGCCCGAGGTTGCCGAACTTGCGGATGATGCCGGCCGCGGCATCGAGGTAGAACAGCAGCGATCCGACGCCGATGAACAGGTAGCCGGCCATGAACAAGGCGGCGGCGTTCGGTGTCCACAAGCCCATGGCGTGCACGGGCAGCGGATACAGGAACGTCCACAAGCCGCCGTAGCCGTCGATGAAAATTGCGACGATGATGCACACCGCACCGATCATGAACAGCACGTAGTTGCTGACGAACGCCCACAAATGCAATGTGACGTACTTGCGCAGGAAGAACCACATCACCGCAGTGGTGACCAGCGCAGCCGTGCCGACCATGCCGGCGCCATGCATCGACAGGATGCGGTAGAACAGGTCCGGCGCGACGTTCAGCCAGGTCGCCTGCGACATGCGCATGGTCAGGCCGAGCAGCATCATCAGTACGAACAGCGCGACCGAGGAAATGATGTAGAGATTGAACGCGGTGCGTTCGCCACCAGCGAGGCGTTCGTCGTCCGGATACAGGGTCATCGTGGCCATGGTCAGTCTCCCCTCGCGGCGACGACCTGGATTTGGGAGGTCATCGGTGCATGCCCCAGGCCGCAGTATTCCAGGCACATCACCTTGTAGGTGCCAGGTGCGGCAAAGGTGTAAAGCAGCTTGTTGGTGAAGCCGGGCATTGCCTGCGCTTCGATCGCGATGCGGCCGTCCGGTGCATAGATCGCGAAGCCGTGGTTCACGTCGCGGCTGCTGATGCGGAATTCCACCGGCGTCCCGGCCTGCACGGTGGCGGGATTGATCGCCCATGACCACTGTTGGCCGACCACGTCCACGACCTGTTTGGCATCCAGCGATGCGTCCTGCGACGGGATCGGAAAGCGGTGCAGCGTGGCGTAGCTGCCGGTGACGAAGATGACGAGCAATGCGCCGAACAGCCAGCGTCGCAGCACGTTGGAAGTATGCGCGGACTTGCTTGTGGCGGCGGCGTCGGCCGACTTGCCTGCCTGGGAGATTACGTAGATGAAGCCCACGGCGACCAGGCCCATGCCGGTCAATGCAATGTACCAAATCGCGTCCTGGATCATGGCGGCTCCCATCGCGCTGAGTGCGCGTCGGGTTTACTCCCGCAAAATCATGCTGTCAACCCTGAATCCTTCGCGTCTCGCAATCCGCTAGACTCGGAACGTGATCCTGGACGACATCGACATGACCCCACTGGCCGGCAAAACCCTGTTCATCACCGGCGCCTCGCGCGGCATCGGCCTTGCGATCGCGTTGAGCGCCGCGCGCGACGGCGCCAACATCGTCATCGCGGCGAAGTCCGATGTACCCAATCCGAAACTGCCAGGCACCATCCACAGCGCGGCCGCGGCCGTCGAAGCCGCCGGCGGCAAGGCGCTGGCGATCAAGTGCGACATCCGCGAAGAGGACAACGTGCACGCTGCGGTTGCCGCCACCGTCGCGCGCTTCGGCGGCATCGATATCCTCGTCAACAACGCGAGCGCGATCTGGCTGCGCGGCGCGCTCGACACGCCGATGAAGCGCTTCGACCTGATGCAGCAGGTCAACGCGCGCGGCAGTTTTCTGTGCGCGCAGGCCTGCCTGCCGCATCTGTTGAAATCATCCAATCCGCATATCCTCACGCTGGCGCCGCCGCCCTCGCTCGATCCGAAATGGTGGGCGCCGCACACGGGTTACACTCTCGCAAAAATGGGCATGAGCTTCGTCACGCTCGGTCTTGCCGCCGAGTTCGCCGGCAAGGGCGTCGCCATCAATGCACTGTGGCCGCGCACCATCATCGCCACCGACGCACTGAACATGATTCCGGGGATTCCGACGAACCGTTGCCGCAAGCCGGAAATACTTGCCGATGCCGCGCATGCGATCCTGACGCAGCCCGCACGTGCGGCGACCGGCAGATTTTTCATCGACGAGGACGTGCTGCGCGAGTCGGGCGTCAGCGATTTTTCCGGCTACGCCGTCGACCCGGCACAGCCGTTGCTGCCGGATTTGTTTCTGGATTGACGATCCTTACTCAAAGCCGTTGGCAAAGATCGAATCGCCTTGCAGACGCGCAAGTCCCATGCGCGCGCCGCCCGCGATGGTGTTGAAGTAGCCGCCAGCCACGACCGCGCCGCCTTCGGCAATCAAGGCTTTGGTGGAGTCGTCCACCAGTTGCGCATCCCAGCCGGGATCGATCGTGCCGTCGGGAAATATCCTGGCGATGCCTTCGCGCGCGAAACTGCCCATGTGATCGAAATCGCCGCCGGCATACAGATTGCCGCCGCCATCCAGTGACAGAGCGTTGACTGCCGAATTCGGAACCGGATTCCAGCCCGCGTCGATGTTGCCGGTGGCGATCTGGATTTTCTTCAGGTACGAGGAGCCACCGACGTAGAGCCAGCCATTCGACACCAGCAAAGCCTGCGTGTAGGCGCCACTGATCGTCCATGCCGGGTCGGCGCTGCCGGCGCCGCCGGCAGAAAGTTTGGCGAGATGGTTGTGGTTGCCCCCGCCGACGCTGCTGAACGAACCACCGACAAAAACGTTGCCGGCGTTGTCGGTGGCCAGTGCGTAGACGTTGTTGTTCGGCTCCGGCATCCAGTTCGCGTCGGGCGTGCCGTTGCCACTGCCGGGAATCTTCGCCAGGTTCTTGCGCGCCAGGCCAGCGGCCTGCGTGAACGATCCGCCGACATACACGTTGCCGGCCGCGTCGGTCGCAAGCGCCATGGCGTAGCCGTTGAACGGCGTCGCGGTGAGTTGCGGATTCCAGTTCGGATCCACGATGCCCGCGGCGGACAGTTTGGCCAGCCCCTTGCGCGACAGGCCGTCGATTTGCGAGAACACGCCGCCGACAAAAACGTTGCCGACCGCATCCAGCGCCAGCGCTTTGACCAGCACATCGACCTGCGGATGCCAGCCGTTGTCGAGCGTGCCGTCGGGGTTCAGGCGCAGCAGGTTGCCGTGCGCCTGCCCATTGACCTTGACGAAGGCGCCACCGGCAATGATGCCGCCATTGTTTTGTCGAACCAGCGCTTGTATCGATCCGGGATTGCCCACGTCTGCGGCGGCGGCGAGCGTGGCTGCCCCGCTGCTGGCGATGGCGGCATAGCCCATGCGCAACTGCGTCGCAACGTGCGAAAACGAACCACCCGCGTAGACCTTGCCGCCGCCGCTGGCGAGGGCGAGCACGAGGCTGTCGGCCGCAGCATCCCATGCGCCATCCGCGTTGCCTGAGCCCATGCCGGACAGTCGCGCCAGGAATTTGCGCGACTGGCCGCCGATCGAAGTGAAATACCCGCCGGCAAATATCGCGTTGTTCGCGGCGTCGGCGCACAAGGCGGTGACGAGGCTGTTCGGTGCCGGATTCCACGTCGCATCCGCGGCGCCGTTACCCGCTGCGGCAAGCCGGGCAAGGTAGCTACGCGTCTGTCCGCCGATCGCGTTGAAACTGCCGCCGACATACAGATTGCCCAGTCCGTCGGCTGCCAGTGCGGACACCGGTTGGTCGGGCGCAGGATTCCAGGCCGCATCGGCCTGGCCTGTACCGGTCGCGGCAAGTCTGGCCAGGCCCTTGAACGGCTGGCCGCCTATGGACGTGAATCCACCAGCCGCGTAAACACTGCCGCCGTCGAACACGAGCGCATTGATGCTGGAGTTGCCGGGCGCCGGGTTCCAGCTCGCATCGACCGTTGCCGTCGCGGCAGAAACCTTGGCCAAGCGCGCGATGGATTGGCCGCCGATATTCGTGAAGCTACCGCCGACATACAACGCGTCAATGCCGTCGAAGGCGAGCGCGAACACAGCGGAACCCGGATTCGGATTCCACGTTGCATCCGCCGCGCCGGTGCCCGTCGCCGATAATTTCGCGAGGTAGTTGCGCACCTGGCCGCCGATGCTGATCTGCGCCGCGCCATAGTCGCTGAAAAATCCGCCGACGTAGATGTTGTTCTGCGCATCGCGCGCGAGTGCGCGAACCTGGCCGTTTGCCGCCGGATCCCATGCGGTATCGAGCGTGCCGTCCGCCTTGATCTTGGCGATGTTCTTGCGCGTGGTGCCATTCACCGAACTGAATTTTCCGCCAATGACCACGCTGCCGTCGGGCAGGCGCAGCACGGCATCGACCTCGCCCGCGATCAGCAGCTGCAAGTTGGGGTTGGCCGCGAGCTGCGGATTCTGCGCCGCTGCGGACGTCGTGGCGATGGACGCGCAAACCGCCAGCACAAGGGCAGGCCAGTACGTTTTCATGGTGATCTCCCGAAAATTGGAATTGGCATTGCGGTCGCGAGCGAGCGCTGGCCGGGGACGAGGCGCTGCAGACTCATTCGAAGCCATCGGCGAAAACGCCGTCGAGCGCGATCCCGGTATCCTTGAGCACGGCGATGTCGAGCGCCGAGATGTCGTAGCGTTGCTGGTAATGGAACACCACGCCGTTCATCAACTGGTCGAGCAGCGACGCGGCGGTG
>JAFEEK010000439.1 GCA_018241165.1 Pseudomonadota bacterium | reverse complement strand
GCGTGGATTGGCAATTCGTCAATTACGGCGGCGCGGTGCACTGCTTCGCGATCCCGACCGCCGACGGTTCGATGAAGGGCTGCAAGTACGACGCGAAAGTCGCGCATCGGGCGTTTGCGCTGATGCACAGTTTCTTCGACGAGGCGTTTGCGAAAGGGTAAAAGCGCATCCCCCTCAATCCCCCTTCCTGCGGAAGGGGGAAGTCATATAGACAGCGCAAGGGGGAGGTAATGCGGCCTGTGCGAAGGCGGATCAAATCGCGGAACGCGGGTAGTCCAATCACCCCCTTCGGAACGAAGGGGGTCGCGCGAAGCGCGGGGGGATGCGTCTACTTTGCCTTGAACCGCACCTGCACGCGCTGGCCGACGCGCAGTTCGTCGCTGTCGAGCTTGAGGATACAGATCACGTCGCGCGTGTCCGATGCTTCCTGCGGATCTTCGGTGAGCGTGCTCGGCCCGAACACGTCGCCGATGCGCGTCACCGTGGCGGAATAGGCCTTTTCGGCGCCGTCCTGGGTGACGACATCCGCGTGCATGCCGACGCGGACCTTGCCGAGGAATGCCTCGTTCAACTCGGCGCGCACGATGCGCGGCGCGTCAGGCAACAGGGTGAAAAGCGCGGTTCCGGATTGCGCCGACACGACTTCGCCGGGATGGGCGTTGCGCGCGACCACGCGTCCATTCACCGGCGCGCGGATGGCGAGTACGGCGACTTCGTGTTGCGCCTGCTTCAGGTGCGCGCGTGCCGCTTCGACCGCCGCATCGGCTTCGCCGACCTGCGCGCTGGTTTCGGCCAGCGCCTGGCGCGCGTCGTCGGCGGATTGCTCCGTCGCGGCGCCGGCCTTGGCTGCCTCGGCGGCACGCTCGGCGCGAGGCTGTAGTCCGGTGACTTGCGTGCGCAAGGCGGCGGCACGCGCGATTGCCTGATCCAGTTGCGCCTTGGCGATGCCGGCGGACAGTTCCGCCTGATGCGAATCGAGCTGGGCGAGCACGTCGCCGGCCTTCACGTCCGTGGCCGGCTCGCCGTGCAGTTGCGCGATGACGCCGTCGCGCGGCGAGGTGATACGGATCAGTCCGCCCTGCACGTCGACCTGGCCGCGTGCCATGGCCGTGAACGCGGGCGCGGCCGGCGTGGCGGTGGCGGCTTGCATGTCCTTGTGCGAACAGGCGGCGAGCACGGCACTGGCGGCGAACGCGAGAATCGCGCGGTAGGCGGGATGGCGTTTCATGCAGCGGATTCCGGTTGGGCGGCATCCGCCGAAGCGGAGCCGTTGCGTAGTCTATCCGATCGTGCCGACTCGGATTGGACGATGTCGGACAGGATCAAGCCGTCCTGGATGGTGATGATGCGGTCGGCGCCGGCGGCAAGGCGATGGTCGTGGCTGACGCAAACCACGGTGGTGCCGAATGTCCGCGCGATGCGGTGCAGCGAGTCGATCACGATCTTGCCGTTGACGCTGTCCAGCGCGCTGGTCGGTTCGTCGGCGAACAGCAACTGCGGTTTCTTGGCCAGCGCGCGCGCGATCGCCACGCGCTGCTTTTCGCCGCCGGACATCTCCAGCGGACGCAGGTGCACGCGCGAGCCAAGTCCCACTTCCTCCAGCGCCGCCAGCGCACGGTTGCGCGCGCTGCGCTTGTCCAGGCCAAGGTAGCCCAGCGGCAACATGACTTGTTCGACCGCCGTCAGCGCCGGAAACAGGTTGAAGCCCTGGAACACGAAGCCGGTGTGCTGCAGACGGAAGCGTTCCAGTTCGGTGCGCGACAACTGCCACAGTTCCTCGCCGAGCGCGAACACGCGGCCGCGATCCGGACGCAGCAGGCCGGACAAAATCGCGAGCAGCGTGCTTTTGCCGGATCCGGAAGGACCCAGCACGAGCGCCAGTTCGCGTTCTTCCAGCGCGATCGACAGGCCGTCGAGCACGGACGTGCCGATCTTGCCCGTGGTGTAGGCCTTGGCGATGTCGTCGGCGGCGAGGGCGTGCGTGGTGGCCATGTCAGCGCAACAGATTCGCCGGTTCCAGGTGCGCGATCGTGCGCACCGCCATCGCGCCGGAAACCAGCGCGATCGTCAAAACGAGAATGCCGCAGCCGATCGCGGCTGTGGCATCGAACGCAACCGGAACGCTCTGGCTGTGCGCCAGCAGCATCAAGGCGGCGCTGACCACGGCGCCGGCGACGATGCCGAAACTGCCGACGAACAGGGCCTGCTCCAGCACGACGCGGCGCAACGCGCCGTGGCCGGCGCCGAGCGCGTTGAGCATGGCGTATTCGCGCACATGGCTGGCCACCGCCGCCATCAGGGTCTGACTGGTGATCACGGTGCCGACCAGAAACACGATGAAGGTGAAGAACACGAAGCCCAGGCCCGCGCCGGTTTCGAACATCCAGTAGGTCGCCGCGGTATGCGCGAATTCGGCCTTCGTCCATACCGTGAAACGCCGCTGCGGCCAGGCTTTCTCGATGCGGTCGCGCACCGCGTCCGCGTCCACGCCGGGCTTGAGCTTGGCGACGTAGTACGCAACGCGATCGGCCATGGTCGGGTCGGTGTTCAGGCGCCGAGCGGTGGAAATCGAGGTCACGATGTTGACGCCGCCTAGCGCGCGCAAGCCGTTGCAGGCAGCGACGATCTTCACGTGATGACCGTTCAGCGCGGCGCTGCCGCCGATCGCAAGCCCCAGCTTGGGCAGGTCGGCGGCGTCGACGACGACGCTGTCGGGCTCGGACAACAGCGCGCGCGTCGCCGGCGGAATGGCCTGGGTGAACATCAGGCCGTCCGGCGACGGATCGATGCCGGAAACGAACACCGACAGGCTGCCGTGGCTGGCCGGGCCGCGCCAGTCGCCGTCGATCCAGTAGAACGGTTCGACACGCGTCACTGCCGGATCCATGCGCAACGCCATTTCGGTGTCGCGCGGAATCGGCCGTCCGAGTTCGATCGTCTGCGTGCCCGGATAACCGGCCCACAGCTCGGCCGACGACTTGCTGACGTACACGCTGGCGCTGTCGAAAATGCCGAACATCAATGCCGACTGCATCAGCAGCAGCAATCCCGAGAACGCGACCGCGAGCGCGGCCGGCAGGAACTTGCGCCACTCGTAGAACAGGGTCTTGCGGGCGAGCGCGACGACGCTCATTGCATGACCAGCGGGGGCAGGGCGCCGCCGAGGGATTTGTACACGGCGATGAAGGCGATTGCGGCATCGCGCTGTGCGACCGACGCCTGCAATTGCGCCTGTGCCTGCGCGATGGACGACTGCACGGCGTCGGATTTGTCGGCAAGGCCGATATGCTGCAACGTGTCCGCGCGCGCCTTCGCGTCGTCGGCCAACGCGAGTTGCGCGTGCGCGGCAGCAGCGCGCGTGTGGTCGCGTTGCCACTGCGCCAGCGCGCTTTCGGCTTCGGCCACGCCTTCGAGCACGGCCTGGCGATAGCCGAGCACGGCGGCCTGCAACTGGGCGTCGCGTGCCGTCACGGTATCGCGGCGTGCGCCCCAGTCGAACAGCGGAATGTCGATCATCGGGCCAGCCGAGGGAACCGCCTTGTTCGGATGGTCCAGGTCGCCGTTCACGCGCGTGGCCGAGATCAGGGTGCCGCCGAGGCCGAGCTTGGGCCACAGGTCGGCGCGCGCGATGCCCAGTTCGCCGGTCGCGTTCAGCACTTCGAGTTCGGCCAGGCGGATTTCGGGTCGCGTGCGCAGCAGGTCGGCGGGCGCCTGCGTGAATTGCACGTCGCGCAAGCTCGGTTGCGGCCCCGGCGCCTGGAGACTGGCGTCGGGTTGCGCTTGCGCCAGCAGCACGTCCAGCGCCTGCTGGGCCTGCGCGATCGCCGCGGCGGGCTCGGCGGCATCGGCTTGCGCCCGCGCCAGTTCGCCAGCGGCCTTGTCGACGTCGTCGCGCGATGCCAATTTCAGGCGCAGGCGCAGCCGGGCCAATTCCAGAGCCTGTTCGCGCAGCGCAACGATGCGATCGAACTGTCCGGCACGCGCTTGCGCGGCGCGCAGATCGACATAGTTGCGCGCGACTTCCGCGGTGATGCTCACGCGCGCCGCCGAAATCTGCGTCGCCGCCGTTTGCGCGTCGGCGGCGGCGACGCGTGCGGTGCCGGTGCCGCGACCGAACAGCGGCAATTCCCACTGCGCATCGAAGCCGATTTCGTAATAGCTGGTCGTTGCCGCGGGATCGGGTTGCGAAAATGTGCGAAAGCTCAACTGCGGCGCGAACTGGGTGCCGGCCAGGTGTTCGCGCGCGCGCGCTGCGCGCATGCGAAGTTGCGCCTGCTGCAAGGTCAGGTTCTGTGCCAGCGCACGCTGGATCAGCGCGTCGAGCTGCGCGTCGTCGAACGCCTTCCACCACGAATCCAGGTTCGGTTCGGGACCGAGCTTTGCCGATTCCGATGGCGCGTTGTGCCAATGCGCCGGCAGATCCGCGTGCAGGTCGGGCAGCGGCGTGCTTACCGCGCAAGCGCCCAGCACGGAGCAAGCCGCGGTGGCGAGCAGGATTTTCGCGCGTGCGATCATGCGCCGGCCTCGCGCGGCACGCGCGCCAGCAGCGCGTAAACCGCCGGCATCAGGATCAGCACGATCGGCACCGCGGCGATCAACCCGAATACGATCGCGATCGCCAGCGGCTGCTGCATCGCGGCGCCCGTGCCGATGCCGAGCGCGAGCGGCGACAGCGCGAGGATGGCGATCAGCGACGTCATCAGGATCGGGCGCATGCGCATGGTGCCCGCTTCGATCAGCGCAGCCGGATCGGGCCGGCGCGTGAAATCGATTTCGGCGAAATAGAAGATCGCGATTTCGGTGACGATGCCAAGGATCATGGTCAGGCCCATGATCGAGGACAGGTCCAGTTCGGTGTTCGTCAGCCACAGACCGGCGAAAACTCCCGCGAGAGAACAAAAGGTGGCGATCAGGATGCTCGCGACCACGGCGATGTTTTCGTACAGGAACATGAGCAACGTGATGATGAGCAACAAGGCGCCCGCGAAGACCATCGCCATCGCACGGAACGAGTCCTGCTGCTGGCCGTACAGGCCGCCGTACTCGATCTGTACGCCGACCGGCAATTTCATTTTCGCCACGCTGGATTTCACGTCATTCATCGCCGATCCCAGATCACGTCCTTCCAGCCGCGCCGTTACCGCCACCATCGGCCGCTGGTCCTCGCGGTTGGCCTCGGCCTGGCCCTGCGCGATCGAAATATCCGCTACCCGGCCCAGCGGCAGCGTGTGTCCATCCGCCGCGTGCAGCGGCAGTGCGGCAAGTTGACCGATGCGCGAACGCAGATCCGATGGCGTCCACACGCGGATGCCGATCAATTTTTCGCCAAGCCGGATCGTTCCGGCGAGGCTGCCGCCCAGTTCGGTTTCGAGCTGGCGCGTGACCGCGTCCGGATCGAGCCCGTCGATTGCCGCGCGCACGCGATCCACGCGCACCTCGATGGCGTCGCCGGCGATCTTGACTCCATCGAAAACCTCGACCACGCCGGGTATTTTAGCAATGGATGCGGCGACTTGGGTCGCAATGTCGCGATCGACCGCCGGATCCTGGCCGAAAACCTTGACTTCGATGGGCTGCGGCGTGGCCACCAGATCGCCGATCAGGTCTTCCATCAACTGCGCGGTTTCGATGCGCAGGCCCGGAACCTGCGCGGCGATTTTCGCGCGCACCTCGCCCATCACGTCTTCGATGCCGCGCCGCGGCATGGGCTTGAGGTGCACGAAGAAATCGCCCTCGTTCGCTTCGGTCAGGCCGCCGCCGAGCTGCAAGCCGGTGCGGCGCGAATAGTTGTCGACTTCCGGCGTGGCCTTGATGATGGCCTCGACCTGGCGCAGCAGGCGATCGGTTTCGGTCAGCGAGGTTCCCGGCGGACTGACGTAGTCGATCACGAAGCCGCCTTCGTCCATGTGCGGCATGAAGCCGGTACCCAGGCGCCAGTAGCTCAAGGCCGCGACGACGACGCATGCCGCGATCGCGGGCAGCGTCCAGCGCGGCTGCGCCAGCGCGCGCCGCATGCGCTGCGCGTAGTTGCGTTGCGCTCCCGCGATCCAGCGATCGGCCTGCTCCATGCGCTGCGCGTCGCGGATGCGGATCAGGCGCGCGGCGACCAGCGGCAGGGCGAGCGCGGCCAGTGCCCACGACACCACCAGACCGGATGCCATGGTCAGCGCCAGCGCCTTGAAGAATCCGCCGGCGACGCCGCCGAGGAAGGCGAGCGGTGCGAACACGACGATGGTGGCGAGCGAGGAGCCGGTGAGCGGGCGCAACATTTCCTGCGCGGCGCGCAGCACGGTCGCAGCGTCCGCCGCGCGTTGCGTGCCGGCGCGGCGCATGATGTGTTCGATCATCACCACCGCATCGTCGACGATCAAACCGACCGCCGCGGCCATGCCGCCCAGCGTCATGATGTTGAAACTCATGCCGAACACGTCCAGCAGCAGCACGGTGATCGCGATGACGATCGGCAACACCAGTGCGGTGATCGCGGTGACGCGCGCGCTGCGCAGGAAGCCGAACAGGATCAGCGCGGCGAACAGGGCGCCGATGACGATCGCGTCGCGCACGCTCGCGGCGGATGCGACGATCAGGTCGGACTGGTCGTAGTAGGTGCCGATGCGGATGTCAGCCGGAATCTGCGCGCGCAGGTCGGCCAGGCGCGTGCGCACGTCTTCGACCAGCTTCACCGTGTTGGCGCCGCGCTGCTGGCGGATGTTGATCAGCACCGCATCGCCGCCGTTGGCGGTCACACGCGTCCACTCCGGTTGCTGGCCCAGTTGCACTTGCCCCAAATCCGCGACCGTCACCGGCTGGCCGTTCACGGTCTTGACCACGGTGCGGCCGACGTCATCGCGGCCGCGCAGGCGCGTATCGGCGATGGTCAGGAACAGGCGATAGCGATCCTCGATGCGGCCGACCGCGGCGACCGTGTTGCCGGCGTTGAGCGCCTGCATCACGTCGGCGGCGGCGAGTCCGTGGGCGCGCAGCTTGGCCGGATCCAGCAGCACCTGGAACTCGGCGCTGCGTCCGCCAAGGATCTCGATGGCGGCGACGCCGTGCACCGCGCTCAAGGCGGGCGCGAGTTCGAGCGTGGCGAAATCGCGAAGGCCGACCGCGCCGCGCGTGGGCGAAGTCAGGGTGAGGCCGAGCACGGGGAACACGGTCGGATCGCGGCGCTGCGCATCGAACGACACGCCCGGCGGCAGCGAGGGCAGCGCGCCATTCATCGCCGCCTGGACTTGCAGCAGCGCCTGCGCCATGTTCGCGTTCCACGGAAACGTCAGTGCGATCTCGGCCGAGCCGCGGCTCGTGGTCGAACGCACGCGCTCTACATCCGGGACACTGCGCAAGATCCGCTCCAGCGGACGGGTGATTTCCGCCTGCATGCGCTCGATCGGGCGGTCGCCGGCGTCGATGGCGATGACGACACGCGGAAAATCCATGTTCGGAAACAAGCCGACCGGCAGGTTCCACGCCGCGGCGATGCCGCCAGCGGCGAGAATCAGGATCAGCAGCAACAGCGAGCGCTGGTGTCGCGTCAGCCAGGCGGCGGTCATTGCGCCTTGACCGCCATGCCGTCTTCGAGTTCGTAGTTGCCGAGCACGACGACGGAGTCGCCGGCGGCGAGGCCCGATTTGATCTCGATGCGCTCGCCGTCATCGGCGCCGGCGTCGACGAAACGCCGCACCGCCTTGCCGGACTGCACCACGAACACGTAGGCCTTGTCGCCTTGCCAGAGCACCGCCGCGCGCGGCACGCCGAGCACGGGTTTGCCGGTTCCGGTTTCGATCCGTGCACTGACCGCGGAACCCGGCGCGAGCCGTGCCGTGTCGTGCGGTCTGGCGACGACGGGAATCAAGCGTGTCGCCGCGTCGATCTGCGTGCCGACGCGTTCGACGCTGGCGCTGAATTGCGCCGCGCCATCCTGCAACAGGTGGAATTTCACGGTCGCGCCGATGCGGACCTGCGCGATTGCCGACGGTTCGACGCCAAGTTCCAGACGCAAGCCGGTGGTGTCGCCGATATGCGCGAATACCGTGTCGGCGGCGATGACGTCGCCGGCGCGGGCGCTTATGTCCGCGACCACGCCATCATGATCGGCATGCAGGCTGCGCTCGCCCGTATTGCCAAAGCGCGCGCGCGCCGAAGCCTGCGCGGCGGTGGCGTTGTGCGCGGCCTGTTCGGCGGCGGCCAGATCCGTATTCGTCGCCAGATGCTGATCGAACAATTCGCGCGTGCGCGTCAGTTGCGAGCGC
>JAFEEK010000438.1 GCA_018241165.1 Pseudomonadota bacterium | reverse complement strand
ACAATACGCATTCCCTGCGTATTTCGGAGCCAATCATGTCGGTGAAAGTCGCGATCAACGGTTATGGCCGCATCGGCCGCAATATCCTGCGCGCGCTGTACGAAGCCAACCGCACGCATGAAATCAGGATCGTGGCGATCAACGATCTGGGTGACGCCGAAACGAACGCGCACCTGACCCGCTACGACACCGCGCACGGCAAGTTTCCGCACGACGTCGTCGTCGATGGCGGCGACCTCGTCGTCAAGGGCGACCGCATCAAGGTCTGCGCCGAACGCGATCCGGCCAAGCTGCCGTGGAAGGATCTGGGCGTGGACATCGTGATCGAGTCCACGGGCCTGTTCACCAAGCGCGAAAAAGCGGCCGCGCACCTGGCCGCCGGCGCAAAGAAGGTGATCATCTCGGCGCCCGGCGAAGGCGTGGACGGCACCTTCGTCTACGGCGTCAATGAAGACAAGATCAAGGCATCGGACGCGATCATTTCCAATGCCTCGTGCACGACGAATTGCCTCGCGCCTATGGCCAAGGTGTTGCACGAGAAGATCGGCATCGTGCATGGACTGATGACCACCATCCACTCGTACACGAACGACCAGGTGCTCACCGACGTGTTCCACAAAGACCTGCATCGCGCTCGCGGCGCAGCCCACAACATGATCCCGACCAAGACCGGGGCGGCTGCCGCGGTCGGTCTGGTGTTGCCGGAGTTGAACGGCAAGCTCGATGGCTTGTCGGTGCGCGTGCCGACCATCAATGTCTCGCTGGTCGACCTGACCTTCGTCGCCAAACGCGCGACGACCAAGAGCGAGGTCGACGCCACGTTCAACGCTGCCGCGCAGGGCCGGATGAAGGGCGTACTTGAAGTCAACACGCTGCCGCTGGTCTCCAGCGACTTCAACCACAATCCGGCATCGTGCACCTACGATGCGACGCAAACCCGCGTCATCGACGGCACGCTGGTGAAGGTGCTGGCCTGGTACGACAACGAGTGGGGTTTTTCCAACCGCATGCTCGACATGACCCTGGCGTTCGCGAACGCGAAGTGATCCCTCCGGGCCGCGTGGCGGCCCGATCCGTCTTCCAAGGCCGGCCTTCGCCGGCCTTTTTCGTTGCATGCGTGTAATCGGTGAGCGTCACTACCGAATTGAATGACAGTCAGGCGACAACTGACTCGGAGCGGACGCATCGGATCGCTATCCGCGCTGCGTTCGCGCAAATCACGCTGCAAACGGGAGATGAAAAATGAATACGCGGAAACTGATGTTGGCCATGGCGGTATGCGGGTGTTCGATGCAGGCGGTTCTGCCTTCGCAGGCGCAGGCCTGTTCGATGGTGAATTACAGCAAGGGCGCTGCAAACACGGCTTGGGCGGCGCCGTCCTTGCCGAGCGCGGAAATCGCGGCAATGGCGGCAGGCGCCGCACCTGCTGCAGGCGCAGTCGGCAACCAGGCCGGAAACTCGACGTATAATCTGGGCTTCGCCATCACGCCGCCGATCGTGGGCATGTGGAAATTCGCCTTCACGGCGCAGGGCAATGGCGCATCCGGGCCGCCCGATGGCACGCCCATCGATGCGGGCTTCCAGACCTGGCATATCGACCGTACCGAATTGATGAATTCCGGCCGGCCAGCGGCAATCGGCGACTTCTGCATGGGCGTGTGGGAACAGGAAAATTGGGGAACCTTCAGCCTCAATCACTGGGCCTTGGCGTGGGATTTCGACAAGACGACCGGTGCGCCGACGGTTTTCGTCGGGCCGGCCAACATTCAAGAGCGCGTGACGGTCGACGGCAACACATTCTCCGGCCCGTTCTCACTGACCCAGTACGCACCGGATGGAACGACCGTGCTCGGCGGGGTCAAGGGTGTCGTCAACGCAACGCGCGTGACGGTCAATTGATCGCGCAGCCGTGATGCAGGCGTATCGCGGGGCATCCGCTCGGATGTCCCGCGAACGGAAGTCGAAGTTAGTCCTGGTGCGCCTTGTCCGATTGCAGCGTTTCGATCAGCGCGATCTGCAGGCGCGAGTGCAGCTTGACGAGGATGCGCCGCAGCAACACCAGCACCAGGGCGACCATTCCCAGTACCGCGACCAGCAATTCCGTGGGCGGTAGGATGCTCGACGATAGCGCGCCAACCAGCAGCAGCATTGCCGCGATGGACACCGCGGGCAGCACTTCGGCGACGACGCGCCGCGCGCGGTCGGTGTGGCGTCCGGCATGTACGCCCATTTCCGCGAGCAGCATGGCCAGCGCCTTGAGCTTGCGATAGGCGGCGATCAGGAACGGCAGCGACAGCAGCAGTGCCGCGCCCCACAGCAACGCATTCGCCGTGGGCCGGTACGGCAACAGCGCGGCGATATCGGCGGCACGCGCGCGCGCGAGCCAGGCGACGCCGGCAAAGATTGCCGCAACCAGGCACAGGTTCACGAACGTCTGCAACAGGATCCTCCGCACCATCGCGGCGATGACGGCACGATCGCCCTGCAGGCGCAGGCCTTGCAGCCATTGCGTATACAAATGCGCGATGCGCCGCAACGAATACGGCATGATGATATGCAGGCGTCGCGCCAGCGGATCGGAAGCGCGGATCAGGTAGGGCGTGAACAAGGTGGTGATCGCGGATACCGCCACCGCGACCGGATACAGGAAACCGCTGGTTACCTTCAGCGAAGCGCCGAGCGCGGCGATGATGAACGAGAATTCGCCGATCTGCGCCAGGCTCATGCCGACGCGCAGCGACACGCGCGCGCTCTGGCCGGCGGCGAATCCGCCGAAGAAACGCGCCAGGATTTTGGCGATGACCACCACCGCGGTGATGGCCGCTATCGGCCCGGCGTAATCGACCAGCGCGTGCGGGTCGAGCTGCAAGCCCACGGCGACGAAGAACACCGCGCTGAACATGTCGCGCAATGGCGCGATCAGGCGTTCGATGCGCGGCAGGCTGTGCGACTCGGCGACGATCACGCCGATCACGAACGCGCCCAGCGCGACGCTGTAACCGAGCCAGGTCACCAGCAGGCAGAAGCCGAACAATAGCCCGAGCACGCCGACCAGCAGCATTTCGTCGCGGCGGAATCGGGCCACGTAGTCGAGCAGGCGCGGCACCGCCAGGATGCCGATCACGAGCGAGGCAACCAGGAACACGGTCAATCCGCCGAGCGTGGCGAGCACTTCGCCGGCGACGACGGTGCCGGTGGCGGCGACACCGGACAGCAACGCGATCATCGCGATCGCGAGCACATCCTCGACGATCAGGATGCCGAACACGATGTGCGCGAACGCCTGCTTCTTCAAGCCGAGTTCGTCGATCGCCTTGATCGTGATCGTGGTCGAGGAAATCGACAGCATCGCACCGAGGAACAGCGCGTCCATGACGCTCCAGCCGAACGCCAGTCCAAGCTCGTAGCCGAGCCACAACATCGTAATGATGCCGGCCAGCGCCGCGACGACGGCGGTGGCGCCGACCCGGCGCAGGTGGCGCAACGAGAATTCCAGGCCCAGCGAAAACAGCAGGAAGATCAGGCCCAGCTCGGCTACGGTGCTGATGCTCTGCTCGTCGGTGACCAGCGTGTACGGCGGCGTGTGCGGGCCGATCAGCACGCCCGCGGCGATATAGCCAAGCACGACCGGTTGGCGCAGCAGGTGGAACAGCACGGTGACGATGCCCGCGGCGAGCATGATCACGGCCAGATCCTGGATGAAGGCGATCGTGTGCATCGTGAGTCCGCGATGGGGCTTCTTATGGTGGACGACGCGGCGGTGATGTGCAAGCGTGATGGCGCATGGCGCGGGTACAATGCGCGTCTCGTTTTTGACCTGGAGCACTGCATGTCGATCCTGCGCATGACCGACCTGAATCTTGCCGGCAAACGCGTGCTGATCCGCGAGGATCTGAACGTGCCGTTGCAGGATGGCCGCATCACCGCGACGCAACGTCTGGATGCCGCGCTGCCGACGATCAGGCAAGCACGCGGCGCCGGCGCATGCGTGATGATCCTGTCGCATCTCGGTCGCCCGAAAGAGGGCGTGTTCGAGGAATCCGAATCGCTCAAACCCGTTGCCGACTGGTTGGGTCACGCGCTCGGCAAACCCGTTCGCCTCATTCGCGATTATCTGGGTGGCGTCGATGTGGCGCCCGGCGAAGTGGTGCTGCTGGAAAACTGCCGCATGAACGTGGGCGAGGGCAAGGATTCGCCGGAGTTGTCGGCGAAATACGCCGCGCTGTGCGATATCTACGTGATGGACGCATTCGGCACCGCGCATCGCGCGCAGGCGTCCACGCATGGCGCGATCCGCGCAGCGAAAATCGCCTGCGGCGGGCCATTGCTGATGGCCGAGCTCGACGCGTTGGCGCGCGCTCTCGAGCATCCCAAGCATCCGTTGCTCGCCATCGTTGCCGGTTCCAAAGTCTCGACCAAGCTCGCATTGCTGGAAAGCCTGATCGCTAAAGTCGACCAGCTCATCGTCGGCGGCGGCATCGCCAATACGTTCATTGCTGCGGCCGGATTCAATGTCGGCAAGTCGCTGTTCGAGGCGGACCTCATCGACACCGCGAAAAAAATCATGGCGGCCGCGAAAGCGCGCGGCGCCGAAGTGCCGGTGCCGACCGATGTCGTGGTCGCGCCGGAGTTCAAGGCCGACGCTCCGGCCACGGTGAAAAAAGTGGAAGCCGTCGCAACCGGCGACATGATCCTGGACATCGGCCCGGACACCGCGGCGCGTTATGCGGCGCTGATCGCAAAGTCCGGAACCGTGGTCTGGAATGGGCCGGTCGGTGTGTTCGAGTTCGCCGCGTTTGGCAAGGGTACGGAAACGCTTGCGCGCGCAATCGCAAAATCGAAGGCGTTTTCCATCGCCGGCGGCGGCGACACGATCGCTGCCGTGGAAAAGTACGGCGTGGAAAAGGACATCTCCTATATCTCCACCGGCGGCGGTGCATTCCTGGAATTTCTCGAAGGCAAGGAGTTGCCGGCGGTGGCGGCGTTGAGGGCCCGCAGCGACTGAAGCGCCTGTGTATGCGGGCGATGTGGTAGTTTTAGGCGCTTCCCACAAGGAATTCGCATGGATTCGCAACTGCGCCGCACCAAGATCATCGCCACGCTCGGCCCCGCCACGGACGCGCCGGGCATGCTGGAGAAAATCCTGACCGAAGGCGCCGACGTGGTGCGCCTGAACCTGTCGCATGGCGCCGCAGATGATCACCGCAAGCGTTGCGAGGCGGTGCGCGCCGCCGCGGCGAAGCTCGGTCGTGAAGTCGGCGTGCTCGCCGACCTGCAAGGCCCGAAGATCCGCATCACGAAATTCGCCTCCGCGCCGGTGATGATCGAGCCCGGCCAGCCCTTTGCGCTGGAATGCGACGCGAACGCCGCGCCCGGCGATGCGCGTCGCGTCGGCGTGGGTTACCTTGGCCTTTACAACGACGTGAAAGCGGGCGATACCTTGCTGCTGGACGACGGGCTGGTCGCGCTCGGCGTCGATCGCGTCGACGGCACCACGATTCACACCACGGTGAAGGTCGGCGGCGCGCTATCCGACCGCAAGGGCATCAATCGCCTTGGTGGCGGCCTGTCGCTGACCGCGCTTGCGGAGAAGGACAAGAACGACATCAAGCTGGCGGCGCAACTGGGTGCGGATTTCCTCGCCGTGTCGTTCGCCAAGTCCGCTGACGACATGATCGAAAGCCGCAAATTGTTGCGTGCTGCCGGTGGCAGCGCGGCGCTGGTTGCCAAGATCGAACGCGCCGAGGCGATCGCGGCGCTCGGCGAAATCATCGACGCGTCGGACGCCGTGATGGTCGCGCGCGGCGATCTGGGCGTGGAAATCGGCGATGCGGAGTTGCCCGGCATCCAGAAAAAAATCATCCGCGAGGCGCTGGCGCGCAACAAGGCCGTGATCACCGCGACGCAAATGATGCAATCGATGGTCGAGTCGCCGATCCCGACGCGTGCCGAAGTGCTGGACGTCGCCAACGCCGTGCTCGATGGCACCGACGCGGTGATGCTGTCGCAGGAAACCGCCGCCGGCAAGCATCCGGACAAGGCGGTCGCGGCGATGCGCCGCGTGTGCCTTGGCGCCGAACACCAGTTCGACACCACCGAGCGCTACAAGCCCGGCGTGCGCAGGTTCGAGCGCACCGACCAGGCCGTGGCGATGGCGGCAATGTTCCTGTCCGCGCAGGTCGAGCCGCGCGCAATCGTGGCGCTGACCGAATCCGGCGCGACCGCGCAATGGTTGTCGCGCTTTCGCTCGCCGGTGCCGATCTACGCGTTGTCGCGGCGCCAGGCCGCGCTGCGCCGCATGTTGTTGTTGCGCGACGTGTTCCCGGTCGAGTTCGATCCGCACGGCGTGGATGCCGCGCATGCCGCCAAGGCCGCGATCCAGCACCTGTTCAATCAATCGCGCCTGAGCGAGGGCGACCGCGTCATCCTCACGCATGGCGACCACACCGGCCAGCGTGGCGGCACGAATACGCTCAAGCTGCTGGGTGTCGGCGCCGGCGGCGTGGCGGAAGGCTTGGGGGATTTGTAGGAGATCATCATGAGCAAGCTATCGATGAACAAACTATCGATCTTCGTCATTGCGACACTGTGCGCGGGCAGCACGCTCGCCGCCGAAAACGTGAAGAAGGTGTCTCCGCAGGATCTGGCGCGCTATTGGTTGCTCGAATCCAGGACTGCGCAGCAGGCCAATATCCCGTGGCGCGGCAAGAACCTGAACGCGCCAACCTGCGCGGCGGTGGCCTATACGATCGGCAATGACGGGCGCACGCGCGACGTGACCCTGGAAAAAATCGTCCCGGATGGCGACCTGGGCAAGACCGCGGTCGACGTGGTTTCGCACATGCGCTTCGCGGCCACGGCGCAGAACGCGCAGCGCCTGCCGGTGCGCACCTACGTGGCGATGCCGTTCAACCTGCCGGACGCGAATTCACCGAGTGCCGCCGACCGCGCCAGGCGCGAACAGGCGCTGGCCGCGTGCAAGCTCGGCGGCTACGGCAACGACAACGACGTCGTGATTCCGGTGCGCTGATATTCAACGCAGCAGGCGGACATCCACGCCGGCATCCAGATTCGACCATGCGCGATCGGCGGTTAGCGCCGGTCGCTTGAGCGAACGGGCGAGCGCAAGGCATGCGCGGTCGCCGAGCGGCAATCCATGTTTGCGAGTGCCGGCGCGCAAGCGCGCGGCTTCGCGGGCCTGCGCGTCGTCGAACGGGAACGATTCCAGTTCCAGCGCATGAAAAATCTCCCACGCGGCTTTCTCCGGAACGCCGCGTTCGACCAGGCGCGCGAGCACTTCGCAGACGTTTACGCTGCTGATGCAACCGTCGCCCAGCACCGCTTCGGCGTTCTGCCAGCCAGTCTCGCGATTGAGCAGGGCCAGCACGGCGGATGCGTCCAGGACGACACGGCTCACGCTTCGCGCTTGCCTTCACGGCGCCGCTCGGCAAGCAAATCCTCGACCAGCGGGGTGCCTTCGCGCACATAGCGGCGCAGCTGCTGTTGCGCATCGCGCAGGGCGCGCTGCGTCGTGGTGAGATGGATTCCGCTCTCGTCGGCACGCAGAACGACCGCGCCGCCGGCGCGCAGGCCCAGCGCCTTGCGCATTGCCGCCGGAATCAGGATGCGACCGTCGTCGTTGATGCGGGCTTTTGCCGTCGTCATGTCGGGTTTCATAAAACGACATTTTCCATATTCTGTCGTTTTTCGCAAATATTGTCGGATGATGACGAGCACGGCGGTGCGAATCGATGGCCGATTCGTTGCCTCGCGCCACGCCTCGCCTCGGACTATAATTCGCGGCTCACATTACGGGTGGCGCTGGGCTGCCCGGTCCGCGGAGTCCGACATGAGCATCGAACAACTCGAATCCATCGCCCAGGCGATGGTCGCGCCCGGCAAGGGCATCATCGCGATCGACGAATCCACGAACACGATCGCCAAGCGCTTCGCCGCGGTGAACGTGCCGAACA
>JAFEEK010000437.1 GCA_018241165.1 Pseudomonadota bacterium | reverse complement strand
GCCGCGGCGCGATCGTCAACGTCAGTTCCGTTGCCGGCAGCTTTCCCTACACGGGCGGCAACGTCTATGGCGCGAGCAAGGCCTTCGTCACCCAATTTTCCCAGAACTTGCGCTGCGACCTGCATGGCAGCGGCGTGCGCGTGACGAGCGTCGAGCCCGGCATGGCCGAAACCGAATTCACCCTGGTGCGCACCGGCGGCGACCAGGCCGCGTCCGACAAGCTCTATCACGGCACGCATCCGATCACCGGCCACGACATCGCGCAAACGATCTGGTGGGTTGCGAACCTGCCGCCGCACCTGAACATCAACCGCATCGAGGTGATGCCGGTGACGCAGTCGTTTGCGGGATTTGCGGTGGCGCGAGACGCCTAGCCTTCCGCAAGATAGGTATAGCCGGTCAACCCCGCTTCCAGCGCGGCTTCGATGCGGTGCGACTCGTCGCCAACGAGTTTCGCCGCAACGATCTTGTCGCGATACGCCGCGCGCAAGTCATCCAGTTTGTAGCCGACGTAGTCCAGCATCACATCCGTGGTGTCGCCGCGCTTGATATGCGTGAAGGCGTAGCCGGAACCGGTCAGGCGCACGTTCACCGCGTCGGTGTCGCCAAACAAATTGTGGATGTCGCCAAGGGCCTCTTGGTATGCACCGACGAGGAAGATGCCGAGTCGATAGGGTTTTCCTGCTTCCGGTGCGTGCAGCGGCAGGCTGACGTCCACGCCATCGGCGTCGACATAAGCGTCGAGGCGTCCATCGGAATCGCAGGTCAGGTCCGCGATCACGGCGCGGCGATCGGGCGCACGATCCAAACCTGAGATCGGCACGATCGGAAAAATCTGGTCGATCGCCCAGGCATCCGGAATCGATTCGAAGATCGAGAAATTGACGAAATACTTGTCCACAAGTCTTTCGTTCAGTTCGTCCAGTGCCTGCCGGTGCGCGCGCTCCTCCGGTTTCAGGCGCGGGCGCAGGTTGTTGACGATCGCGTAGTACAAATCATCCAGGCGCGCGCGCTGACGCAGGGTGAGCGATCCTTGCGCAAACTGCGCATGGCCCTCCGTCCACTGCTGCTGTGCCTCGTGGTAAAGCTCGATCACCGAACGCGTCGCCAGTCCGGCATGGATCTCGCGCAGGCGTCGCAGCACGGCCGGTTCGTCCGCATCCGCCGGCGGCACGCGGCCTTCCGGCGCGCGTTCGACGTCGCTGACGTTGACCACGAGCACTGCATGGTGCGCGACCATCGCGCGGCCGGTTTCGCTGATGACATGCGGCGCCTTCAATCCATGTGCCGCGCAAGCCTCGGCCAGCGGTTGCACCACCGTCGATGCGTATTGATCCAGTCCGTAATTGATCGAACAGGCCGAGCGCGAACGCGTGCCTTCGTAGTCCACGCCGAGGCCACCGCCAACATCGACATAGCCGATGGGCAATTCCATTTTGCACATTTCCACAAAGTAGCGTGTCGCCTCGCGCATGCCGGCGGCGATGTCGCGCACGTTGGAAATCTGCGAACCCATGAATACGTGCAAGAGTTGCAAAGACTGCGCAAGATTCGCCGCCTTGAGTGCATCGATCAAGGTGAGCAGTTGGCGCGGGGTGAGGCCGAACTTGGATTTCTCCCCGCCCGTGTTCTGCCACTTGCCGGCGCCAAGGCTGGTCAGGCGCATGCGCACGCCGAACAGCGGTTCCACCCCGAGCGCCTTCGCTTCTTCCAGTGCCGGCTGCAATTCGGAAGGCTTTTCGATAACGATGAACACGCGCAGGCCAAGCTTGCGTCCGATTAAGGCCAAACGAAGATATTCGCGATCCTTGTAGCCGTTGCAGACGACGATGCTGCCCGGCTTGGCCATCGCCAGCACGGCCATCAGTTCCGGCTTGGAACCGGCCTCCATGCCGAAACCGCTATTGCCGGCGCGTGCCAATTCGCTGACCACGCCGTGCTGCTGGTTGACCTTGACCGGATACACGGCGCTGTAGCCGCCGGCGTAGTCCAGCTCGCGCATCGCTTGCGCGAATGCGGCCTGCAGGCGGCCCAGGCGATGCGCAAGAATATCGGCGAAGCGCACCAGCAGCGGCAGGCGCGAGCCTTGCGCACAGGCGGCATCCACGATCTCGGGTAGCGCCAGCGCAGGGCCATCTGCGCCGCGCGGGCGCACGGTCAACCGGCCGGCGTCATCGACATCGAAATAATTTTCGCCCCAGTTCACAATCGCGTATTGCGTGCGGGCGGCGCCAACGTTCCAAGCGTTCGTCATCGAAAGTCTCCGGACAACGAGGATTGCGAACGTCGCAGCGGCGGGCCTTGACGCGGGTTGTTCGCCGATCGGAAGCCACCATCGCCGCGGGATCGACTGCGCGCATTGTAGCGCCGTGCCCGCACCGACCGGAACCGGTACAATCGCCGACCTTTCTCTACCGTCTGCCCAGGATTGGCCATGACAACGCAACAGTGGTTCGACGAACGGCACGACTACGCCGGCTCATCCATCGGTTTTCGCGTGACGCAGCGCCTGCACGCCGAGCAGACGCCGTTCCAGTCCATCGAGATTTACGACACCACGGACTGGGGCAAGCTCATGACCATCGACGGCTGCATGATGGTCACCACGCGCGACAACTTTTTCTATCACGAGATGATGTCGCATCCGGCGCTGTTCACGCATCCGCGCGCCCGGCGCGTCGTCATCATCGGCGGCGGCGACTGCGGCACGCTGCGCGAAGTACTCAAGCACGATGAAGTGGAAAGCGCCGTGCAAGTCGAAATCGATGAACGCGTGACGCGCCTGGCGGAGCAATATTTCCCGGAGCTGTGCGAATCCAACAGCGATCCGCGTGCGCAACTGCTGTTCATCGACGGCATCAAATGGATGGCCGAATGCGAGCCGGAATCGCTCGACATCGTGATCGTGGATTCGACCGATCCCATCGGTCCGGCCGAAGGCCTGTTCAACGAGGCGTTCTACCGCTCGTGCCTGAAGGCGCTGCGTCACGGCGGCATTCTGGTGCAGCAAAGCGAATCGCCGCTCGCGCACCTGCCGCTGCTCAAGAACATCCGCAAGGCGATGAAGGGTGCCGGTTTCCAGGCCATGCGCACGCTGACCTTTCCGCAGCCGTGTTATCCAACCGGCTGGTGGAGCGCCACGCTCGCGCGCAAAGGCGTGGATCTATCCGACTTTCGCGAACGCGGCGCGGAGATGAAGCAATTTGCCACGCAGTACTACAACGTGGAAATCCACAAGGCTGCGCTGGCGATGCCGGAATTCCTCAAGGCTGCGCTGGAGGGTTGAGCGATTGGTTACCGTGGGGTAAACGCGTTCAACTTTCGATTTTGCGCAGCAAGTCGAAATCGCTGTCGCAATGCTCCAGTTCGGCGCTGTGGTGACGCGCGCACGCGGCAATGAGCAGGTCCGTGGCCGGAACGCTGATACCTGCAGCACGTGCCTTGCACGCGAGTTCGCATGCGAGCCCCCACACATCTTCGGTAACGGCAAGATCGGGCAACAGGCGTTCGAAGTCGCGCAGCGCCTTCTTTTCCTGCGTGCCGCTCGCGCCATTCCACAGTTCCAGGCGCACCTGCGCACACCAGCAGGCATTGCCGTTCTGCAATGCCGCGACGACACGTCCGCGCGCCTCCGCATCACCGCGCGGGCGCAGCAGGTGAATCCACGACGAAGTGTCGACCAGGATCACGTACTCAACCTTTTCGCCGCAGCCGCTGCAATTCGTCCGCGTCGATCAGTCCGTCGCAGGTGCCGGCGTACTTGACCAGTTCGGCCATGCGCTTGCGCCGATTGAAATCGACCAATGCCGTAACAACGGCGTCTCGCTTGGTGCGTGCGCGGGTAAAGCGCATGGCATCCGCGAGTTCTTTTTCGGGAATATCAATTGACGTTTTCATGCTTCCACATTATCACAAATTGGAATCTCACTGATGTAATCGAAGATTCTCGATGCGGCGCATCAATTGGCCATCATCGACGCTTGCGCCAGCGCGCCCAAACGCGCGCGGCGAGCAGATCGATTCCGTCGAGCCAGCGCGCGACGATGCGTGATTCGCCGGCAATCAGCGCCGCGCCAATGATGCCGGTGAGCAGCCCCGGTCCGGGCAGCACCAGCATGATCAGGCCAAGCGCAATCAGCAGCAGGCCGAACCCCACTGCCAGCACGGTGCGCAGCGCGTGCCGGCCTTCGCGCATGCGTTCGTGATGCGCGCGGAAGCGCGAGCCTCGCGGCGCGGACACGAATCGCTTCCAGGGTTTGCGTAATCCGGCGAACACGTTTTGTCTCCCCGAGCCGGCGTGAGCTTGGATGTATGCTCACCTTGCCCGATTCCGCAGGAACGCGCCATGAACCGTTTCGTTCTCGTCCTCGCTGCCTTTTCCCTGACCTGCCTCGCCCACGCCGGCGACCGCATCAATGGCGCGACCTTCGCCACGCGCTCGCAGGTCTTGGCCACACACGGCATGGTCGCAACCAGCGTGCCATTGGCGACGCAGATCGGGTTGGATGTGCTGAAGAAAGGCGGCACCGCGGTGGATGCCGCGATCGCGGCGAATGCGGCGCTGGGCTTGATGGAGCCGGTATCCAACGGCGTCGGCGGCGATCTGTTCGCGATCGTCTGGGACGCCAAGACACAAAAGCTCTACGGCTACAACGGCTCGGGCCGCTCGCCGAAATCGCTCACGTTGAAGTGGTTTCAGGATCACGACTACAAGGCGATTCCGCCGCTTGGACCGTTGCCGGTGAACGTGCCCGGTTGCGTGGACGGCTGGTTCGCTCTGCACGACCGCTTCGGCAAGCTGAAGATGAAGGACGATCTCGCACCCGCAATCGCGTACGCACGCGAAGGCTTCCCGGTGACGCAGCTCATCGCCTACTACTGGAAACTCTCGGTGCCACGCTTGAGCAAATTTCCAGGGTTCACCGAACAGATGACGCTGAACGGCCGCGCGCCGGCGGAAGGCGAAATCTGGAAGAATCCCAACCTCGCCAACACGCTCGAATCCATCGCGAAAGGTGGTCGCGATGCGTTCTACAAGGGCAAGATCGCGCACACGATCGCCGACTACATCAAGGCGCAGGGCGGATTCCTGTCCTACGAGGATCTGGCCAGCCACCACGGCGAATGGGTTGAGCCGGTATCGACGAATTACCGCGGCGTGGATGTGTGGGAGCTGCCGCCGAACGGTCAGGGCATCGCTGCGTTGCAGATGCTCAATATCCTGGAAGGCTACGATTTTTCCAAAATCCCGTTCGACAGCGCCGAGCATGTGCACCTTTTCGTGGAGGCGAAGAAGCTCGCCTACGAGGATCGCGCGCA
>JAFEEK010000436.1 GCA_018241165.1 Pseudomonadota bacterium | reverse complement strand
TTGTGACCGCAACGGGTTTCGACAACACTTGCAAATCGCCGCTTTGCGGCAGCGCGTTGCCGGACTTCGACACGCGCGCGCCGATGACGACCTGCGGGAACTGCGACAGTTTCATGCTCGGCAACATGCCCATGCCGTCGGTCAGCGTCACCGTGACCGGAAGTTTGCCCGCGTCCATGCGCTGGATCGCGAGCGGCATCGGTGGACCGCTGGCGGCCTTGGCGTAGACGAACAGGACATCGCCCGGTGCGAGTTTGTCGCGCAGTTTCGGATCCAGCGCCACCTCGACGTGCAATTGCGCGCTCTCGGCTGCCGGCTGGGTCGGGTTTGCGGGTTCTTGCGGCGCGGCGGATGCGGTTTGTGTTTCTTCGGCAGGAAGCGGCTTGCCGTCGCGTTCGGCCTGCGCGCGCGCGATCTGTTGCTGCACGGATGGAATGATGTCCGAATCCTTGGGCAGCACGTCGAGCAGGTGCTTCCAGGCGGCGATCGCGCTGTCGAATTTCTTTCCCTGATATTCGCTGATGCCGAGCAGCCACAGACCGCGCTGGTTGTCAGGCGCGGCTTTCAGTGCCGCATCCAGAATCTGGCGCGGTTCGCCTTCGATGCGGCGCGTGGGACTCGACAGCGCCAGTGCCTCGGCATAGGCGACCGCGACATCCGGATCGCCCTTGGCCAGGTCGTATGCGTGCTTTAGCGCGTCGCGTGCTTCAGGGAAACGTTGCGTGGCTTCGTAGGCACGGCCGAGCAGGGTCCAGCCTTCGGCGTCGTCCGGATTCTGCTTGAGCTTGTCGGCGAGCTTGGCGATGGCCTGTTCCATGTCGGCGCCATGATCGGCAGGCGCCTGCGCCGTGGTTTCGGCGCCGGGCACAAGCGCGGCAGGCGTACCGACGATGCGGTACAAGATGATCGCCGCCGCGGGCAGGATCAGCGCGATGGCGATGGCAGCGGCATAGCCGCGCCGCGGCGGCTTCGGGGCATCGATCGCGCCGAGCAGGCGTTCGCCGAGCTGCGTGCGCTTGGCCGCGTATTCGGCGTCGCTGAGCAATCCGTTCTTGTGCGATTCGTCGAGCAGGGCGAGCAGGCGCCGCGTGTCGTTCGCCGAAACCGTGCGTGGTCCGCGCAGCAATGGCGTCAATACGAAGGCCAGCGCCGCGGCCAGCATCAGCGCGGCGACAACGACAAAAACCATCATCACCAGTCTTCCTCGGAATTGGCCACGATCAGTGGCTGGCGCGCGCGATTGCGCAAAATTCTCCACAGCACGCCCGCGCCAATCAGGACGAATGCAAATGGCCCGAACCACAGCAGCCAGGTTCCCGCATGCATGGGCGGATCGTAGAGCACGAAATCGTTGTAGCGCGACACCAGGTACTGCTTGATCTGGTCGTCGCTCTTGCCCGACTGCATCATCTCGAAGACTTGGCGGCGCAGGTCCTTGGCGAGATCGGCGTCGGAATCGGCGAGATCCTGGTTCTGGCAGACCAGGCAGCGCAGTTGGCGCGTGAGGTTCTGGAAGCGCACTTCCTCGGCGCGGTCCTTGAATGGCAGCGGGTCGATGGCGAATGCGGCGTGCAGGCCGACAATCAAGATCGCGACGATGAGCGCGATGCGCTTCATGGCGCCTCCTTGCCCAGCCGTGCAATGGCGGGCTTGAGTTCGCGCGCGATGATGTCGGGCGTCAGGTTGCCGATGTGCTTGTAACGGATCACGCCCTGCGCATCGACCAGGTATGTTTCCGGCGCGCCGTAGACGCCGAAGTCGATCCCGGCCTTGCCATTTTCGTCAACGATGATGGTGTCGTAAGGGTTGCCGAATTGCGCCAGCCAGCGTTTGGCGGTATCGGGGTCGTCCTTCCAGTCCATGCCGATCAGCGGCACGCCGAGCTTCTTTGCGTATGCCATCAGCACCGGGTGTTCGTCCTGGCAGGTCACGCACCAGCTGCCGAATACGTTGAGCAGCCAGGGCTTGCCGAGCAAGTCCTGGCGCGCGACGGTTTTTGTCGGCTCGTATAAAAGTGGAAGAGTGAATTCCGGCGCCGGCTTGTCGATGAGCGGACTGGGCACCCAGTTCATGTCGTGCGAGCGGTTCCAGTGGATGCCGAACGCGAGCAGGGCGACGATCAGGGCGAAGCCGATGAACGGCAGCAGCCGGTTCATGCCGTGGCCTGCGCCGGTTCGGCGGCAACGGAAGCCGCTTCATTGGCGACGATACGTTTGCCGCGGAAGCGGCGGTCGGCTGCCGCGGTCAGGCCGCCGGCGAGCATGAACAGTCCGCCGATCCAGATCCAGCGCACAAACGGTTTTACATAGATACGTATCGCCCAGGCGTCGTTGCCGAGCGGATCGCCGAGTGCCACATAGATGTCGCGGAACACGCCGCCCTGGATCGCTGCGACCGATTGCATCTGCTGGCCACTGTATTGCCGCTTTTGCGGATGCAGCGTGGTGATGAGGCGCGCACCGTCGCGCACTTCGACCGTACCCTGGTCGGCAAGGTAATTCGGACCCTGCACGCGGGTCACGCCGGTAAAGCGGAAATCGAGCCCCGCTGCCTGTTGCGACTGGTTCGGTGCGAAACTCAGGTCGCGTTCGACGCTGGTTGCGCCGGTGATCAACACGCCGGCAAGAAACACGGCAACGCCGAAATGCGCGAGGATCATGCCGAACATTTCCGGCGTGTAGCGGTGGCCGGATGGTGCTTCGCGCCAGCGCTTGAGCGCGTACGCGACGATGCCAGCACCGACCCAGAATGTGGCGGCGACGCCGACGATTCCGCGCGAGGCCAGGTGCGGGAACAGCAGGACCGCCACGAGCGCTGCGCCAATGGCGAGGATAACCGCCGGACGCAAGCTGCGCCATGTTGCTTTCCAATCCGCGGCGGCCCAGCGGAAGAACGGGCCGAAGGGAATCAGCAATACGACGGGCAGCATCAGCAGCGGAAACACGAAACCGAAGTAGGGTGGCCCGACCGAAATGCGGCCGATGCCGAGCGCATCGCCGATCAGCGGATACAGCGTGCCGAGCAACACCATCGCTGCTGCGCACACGAACATCAGGTTGTTGACCAGCAGCAAGGTTTCGCGCGAGAGCAGGCGGAAAGGTTTTCCACCGGCAACTTTCGGCGCACGCAGCGCGTACAGCAACAGCGAGGTCCCGACCACGATGCCGAGGAAGACCAGGATGAAGATGCCGCGACGCGGATCGGACGCGAACGCGTGCACGCTGGTGATCACGCCCGAGCGCACCAGGAAGGTGCCGAGCAGGGACAGCGAAAACGTGAAGATCGATAGCAGTACCGTCCAGGCGCGGAACGAGCCGCGCTTTTCCGTCACCGCCTGCGAATGGATCAGCGCGGTGCCGACCAGCCACGGCATGAACGAGGCGTTCTCGACCGGATCCCAGAACCACCAGCCGCCCCAGCCGAGCACGTAGTAGGCCCACCACGATCCGAGCGTGATGCCAAGCGTGAGGAACGCCCACGCCACATTCGTCCACGGCCGCGCCCAGCGCGCCCACGCGCCATCGGTTTCACCGCCCAGCAAAGCCGCAATCGCGAACGCGAACGCGACCGAGAACCCGACGTAGCCGGTGTACAGCATCGGCGGATGCATGATGAGGCCAGGGTCCTGCAAAATCGGATTCAGGTCGTTGCCATCGGGCAAAGCCGGCAGGTGGCGCAGGAACGGATTCGAGGTGAGGATGGTGAACAGCAAAAAGCCCAGGCTGATTGCACCGAGTACGCCGAGTACGCGCGCCATCAGCGCATCGGGCAGATGTCGGCTGAACGCGGCAACGGCGACGGTCCAGATGTTGAGGATCAGGATCCACAACAGCAGCGAGCCTTCGTGTGCGCCCCAGACCGCGGGAAAGCGGTAGTACCAAGGCAGGCGCAGGTTGGAATTCTGCGCGACGTAGGCGACCGAAAAATCCTGGGTCATGAACGCCCAGGTCAGGATCGCGAACGCGAGTACGACAAACACGAATTGCCCGGCGGCGGCCGGCCGCGCGATGCCCATCAAGGTGTCGTTGTTGCGCCAGGCGCCGTAAATCGGCAGCGCGCACTGCACGGCGGCCAACAGCAAGGCGAGGACGAGGGCGAATTGACCGAGTTCGGGAAGCATCAGGTAAACGAGCGCAGCGCGCTATCGGCTTGACAGGCAAGCCGATAGGTTACGCGAGACGAACGAGGATTGCGACGAGAAGCTTCAGGCTTTCTTCGCGTAGCCGGCGCACCAGCCGTCGCGGTGCACGGATTTGCCCGGGAACAACTGGCATGGTCCCCATTGGTCGGTCGCGCCGCCCTGGAAGAAATTGCAGTTGTGGCAGGCTTCGCCGGCTTTCCACGTCGGCGCGGCGGCCTTGTCGACCTTGGTCGCGTCGTCGTTGTAATGCAGCGCCTGCGCGGTCGGGTCGGTCGCGGTCAGGTGCGGCAATTCAGCGGCGCGTGCCTCGCGCGGAAGCGCGCTGGCGATGGCGGCGGCGCCGATCGCGCTGCCGGCGATGGCGAAGAAGCGGCGGCGGCTGGTATTGGTGGAATCGGATTGGTCGGACATGGGCGATCTCCAGTTGAAGTACCGTCGCCGATTATAGTCCTGTGCCGCGCGCCACGTGCAATATGGCGTTGACTTGCGTCAATGCGATCCGGATGCGTGTTGCGCGGCTTCGGCGGTTTTCGCCTTTGCGATAGCATCGGCGACTTCCTTGGGCATGTAAGTCTCGTCGTGCTTGGCCAGCACTTCGCGCGCGGCGAAATGGCCGTTGCGCATTTGCCCCGTGGCGATGATGCTCTGGCCTTCGCGAAACAAGTCCGGCAGTACGCCGGTGTATTGCACCGGCATGTCGTGGAAGCGATCGGTGACGATGAAATCCACGGTCAACGAGCCGGGCGCGCGCTTGATCGAGTGTTCGAGCACGACGCCGCCAAGACGGAAACTCGCGCCGTCCGGCGCCTTGCCGGCGAGCACTTCGCTGGGCGAGAACAGGTAGCTCATGTTGCGGCTGAGCGCGAGCACGGTCAGCGCAGCGGCGATGCCGATGGCGGCAAGTATCAGGCTTACCGCGATCAGGCGGCGCTTGCGGGTCGGAGTCATGGCGATTTTCTCGAAGCGATGCGGCGTGCGCGAGCGGCGATGTCGCGCAGGATGCGGCGGCGTGCAAACACAGGGGCGATGGCATCCGCGAACAGCACGATGGCGAATACGGCATAGGCCGACCATACGTAGAACGCATAGCCATGCATGGCGAAGAAATCAGTCATGGGATGTTTCCGTCGCTGGCAGCAATGCGCGCACCCATTCCTTGCCGGACTCGAGTTCGAGCAGGGCGACGCGCGCGCGCGCGAACAGGCTTGCGAAAAAATACATGTGGGTCGCGAACGCGAGCGTCAATAGCGGCCAGAGCATGCTCGGCGCAATTTTCGAGGGTCCGATCAGGCTCACGGTCTGGCCCTGGTGCAGCGTGTTCCACCAGATCACCGAATAATGCACGATCGGCAGGTTGACGACGCCGATCAGGGCGAGGAACGCGGCGGCGCGCGCGGCCTGGCGGCGATCCTCGATCGCGTGGTACAGGCCGATCACGCCGAAATACAGGAACAGCAGCACGAGTTCCGAGGTCAGGCGCGCATCCCAGGTCCACCACGTGCCCCAGGTCGGCTTGCCCCACAGCGAGCCGGTGACCAGCGTAATGAAGGTGAATGCGGCGCCGACCGGTGCGCTGGCCATCGCCAACGTTTCGGACAGTTTGATGCGCCACACCAGGGCGATGAATCCGTTCGCAGCCATGAACAGGTAGGCGAACAGGCCCATCCACGCGCAGGGTACGTGCACATACATGATGCGGAACGAATCGCCCTGCTGGTAATCGGCGGGCGCGGTGAACAGCGCGCCGTAGAAGCCGAAAGCCGCGGCGACAAGCGCGATCGCATACAGCCAGGGAATCCAGCGCCCGGCGAAGCGATAGAAATACGGCGGTGAGCCGAGCTTGTGGAACCACAGGACGATCGGATTCATATGCGCTGCTCGTCATTCCGGCGAAAGCCGGAATCCAGTGTCTTTTTTGTCGGCATCCTGCCTCATGGATTCCGGTCAATCCATGGCCGGAATGACGAATTCTTTTGATTCATCAGGTCAAGGAAATTTTCAAAGCCGCCGCGGCCGCAAGCGGCGCAATGACGATCGACAATACCAGCCACGCGGCGAGCCACAACAGCGGCGCGGAATAGGCGAATCCATCCTGGGCTGCGTTGCAGGCGCCGGCGCCGAAGATCAAGGCCGGCACGATCAGCGGCAGCACGAGCAAGGTCAACAGCATACCAGAGCGGCGCATGCCCACGGTAAG
>JAFEEK010000435.1 GCA_018241165.1 Pseudomonadota bacterium | reverse complement strand
CGCAGCCGGTGTTTGTCGAGTTTGTCCTCGATGCCCTTCAGCGATTTGGCGGTTTTTTCGGAAAAACGAAACAGCGAGAGGTTGCGAAACCACGTCATGCGGGAGATCCGGATTGTGAGAGAAATTATTCGGCGACGGTGTCGCCAAGCAACCATGCGGCGTCGTCGTGGCGATCGCCGCCACGACTGCCGAGCGCGGCGAAATCGAACAGCGTGCGGTCGGCGAGTTGCGAAGGCGCGATCGCGCCGATGCCGCGAAACACGTTCTCGACGCGCCCCGGCGTCTTGCGTTCCCAGTCGGCGAGCATCGCCTTGATCGCCTTGCGTTGCAGCGTCTCCTGCGAGCCGCACAAGTTGCACGGCATGATCGGGAATTGCTGCTGCTGCGCGTATTGCGCGATGTCGTCTTCCTTGCAATAGGCGAGCGGACGGATCACGACATGCTTGCCGTCGTCGGATAGCAGCTTCGGCGGCATCGCCTTCAGCGTCGCGTGATGGAACAGATTCAGGAACAGCGTTTCGACGATGTCGTCGCGATGATGGCCGAGCGCGATCTTGGTGAAGCCTTCGCGTTCGGCGAAGTTGTATAGCGCACCGCGGCGCAGGCGCGAGCACAGTCCGCACATGGTCTTGCCTTCCGGCACGACACGCTTGACCACGCTGTAGGTGTCCTGTTCGAGGATCACGTAGGGCATGTCGATGCTGCGCAAATAATTCGGCAGCACGCTTGCATCGTAACCGGGCTGCTTCTGGTCCAGATGCGCGGCGACGAGTTCGAAGCGCACCGGCGCCTTGGCCTGCAGCTGGCGCAACAGCGCGAGCAGGGTGTACGAATCCTTGCCGCCGGACAGGCACACCATGATGCGGTCGCCATCTTCGATCATGTTGAAATCCGCGATTGCCTGCCCGCACTGGCGGCGCAGGCGCTTGGCCAGTTTGTTGGCGTCGATCTCAATCTTGCGGACGGCGGAAACGGACATGGCGAAACGTGTGCGGAGGGCCGCGTATTCTACGCCAGCCCGTACAATGTCGGCATGGATGTCTCTCACCTTCTCGACGGACTGAATCCCGCGCAGCGCGACGCCGTCAGCGCACCGCCCGGTCATTACCTCGTGCTCGCGGGCGCGGGTTCCGGGAAGACGCGTGTGCTCACGCACCGCATCGCCTGGCTGCTCGAAGTCGAGCACGCTTCGCCATGGTCGATTCTCGCGGTCACGTTCACGAACAAGGCCGCAGGCGAGATGCGCGCGCGCTGTGAGAGCTTGATCGCACAGGGCACGCGCGGACTTTCAATCGGCACGTTTCATGGCATCGCGCATCGCCTGCTGCGCCAGCACTGGCGCGAGGCGAAGTTGCCGGAGACGTTTCAGATCCTGGATTCCGACGACC
Source organism: Pseudomonadota bacterium (assembly GCA_018241165.1). GTDB lineage: Bacteria > Pseudomonadota > Gammaproteobacteria > Xanthomonadales > Rhodanobacteraceae > Rudaea. The sequence continues at coordinate 972 of JAFEEK010000435.1, read as the reverse complement.
AGCAGCGCCTGCTCAAGCGCACGATCCAGGGCCTGGGACTGGACGAGTCGCGCTTTCCGCCGCGCCAGGCAGCGTGGTTCATCAACGCCGCCAAGGACGAAGGCAAGCGTCCGGATGCCTTCCACAGCGAACACAATCCGCTGACCAAGACGCTGCTCGATATTTATCGCGCTTATGAGCAAACCTGCCAGCGTTCGGGATTGGTGGATTTCGCCGAACTGCTGCTGCGCGCGCACGAATTGTGGCTTAACGACGAGACGCTGCTGAAACACTATCGCGAGCGCTGGCGGCATCTGCTGATCGATGAATTCCAGGACACAAACACGATCCAGTACGCATGGATACGCGTGCTAGCGGGGGAAACCGGTCGGGTGTTCGTGGTCGGCGACGACGATCAGGCGATCTACGGCTGGCGCGGCGCGCGTGTGGAAAACGTGCAGCATTTCCTGCGCGATTTTCCCGGTGCGAAAACGATTCGCCTCGAACAGAACTACCGCTCCACCGGCAACATCCTCAACGCCGCGAACGCGATCATCGCGAACAATCCGCAGCGCCTCGGCAAGAAATTATGGACGGCCGACGAAGCTGGTGCAGCCATTGCGCTGTACGCCGCCTACAACGAACAGGACGAAGCGCGTTTCGTCATCGAGCGCATCCGTGAGCATGTGCAGCAAGGTGGCAAGACCAGCGATTGCGCGATCCTGTATCGATCCAACGCGCAGTCGCGCAACTTTGAAGAACAACTGATCCAGAACGACATCCGCTATCGCGTTTATGGTGGCCAGCGCTTTTTCGATCGCGCCGAAATCAAGGATGCGTTGGCGTATTTGCGCCTCGTTGCCAACCGCCGCGACGACGCGGCGTTCGAGCGCACCGTGAACACACCGCCGCGCGGAATCGGCGAGCGCACGCTCGACATCTTGCGCCAGCGCGCGCGCGCGACGAATGCGTCGATGTGGGATGCGACGCAGG
>JAFEEK010000434.1 GCA_018241165.1 Pseudomonadota bacterium | reverse complement strand
TCGAGTTCCAGTCCTTGGAAATGCCAAGGCGGATGCCGGTTGGATGAACTTTATGACCCATCGTGATTTCCTTAAGAGCCCACGACCACGGTGATGTGGCTGGTACGCTTGATGATTTGCGAGCCGCGGCCCTTGGCGCGTGCGTGCATGCGCTTCAGGCGCGGACCTTCGTCGACCATGATCGTGGCGACCTTCAGTTCGTCCACGTCGGCGCCGAGGTTGTTCTCGGCATTGGCGACCGCCGACAGCAGCACCTTCTTGACCAGGTGCGCAGCCTTCTTGTCGCTGAACTTGAGCAGGTCGGCGGCGCGTCCGACCGGCAGACCGCGCACCTGGTCGGCGACCAGGCGGGCTTTCTGCGGCGAGATGCGCACGCCACGCAGGATCGCTTTGGCCTGCTGTGTGTTTTCGGTGGCTTTGGCTTGCATCGTATTCACCTGTTACTTCTTTTCCTCGGCGGCTTTCTTGTCCGCCGAGTGGCCCTTGAAGGTGCGCGTGGCGGCGAATTCGCCGAGCTTGTGTCCGACCATGTTTTCGTTGACCAGCACCGGAACGTGCGCCTTGCCGTTGTGCACGGCGAGCGTCAGGCCCACCATTTCCGGCAGGATCATCGAGCGGCGCGACCAGGTCTTGATCGGCTTCTTGGAGTTGCTGGACGCCGCGGCCTCGACCTTCTTGAGCAGGTGCAGGTCGATGAACGGGCCCTTTTTCAATGAACGTGCCATGGCTTAGCCTCTCCGGTCGCGCACGATGAACTGGGTGGTGCGCTTGTTCTTGCGCGTCTTGTAGCCCTTGGATGGCTGGCCCCACGGCGACACCGGATGCGGGTTGCCTTGTCCGGCGCGACCCTCGCCACCGCCGTGCGGATGGTCGACCGGGTTCATCGCCGCGCCGCGAACGGTCGGGCGGATGCCGCGCCAGCGCTTGGCGCCGGCCTTGCCGAGCTTGCGCAGGTTGTGTTCGGAATTGCCGACTTCGCCGATAGTGGCGCGGCAATCGGCCGGGACCTTGCGCATTTCGCCCGAGCGCAGGCGCAGCGTGGCGTAACCCGCTTCGCGTGCGACCAGTTGCACCGAAGCGCCGGCGCTGCGCGCCATCTGCGCACCCTTGCCGGGCTTCATTTCGATGCAATGAATCGTCGAACCGATCGGGATATTGCGCAGCGGCAACGTATTGCCCGCCTTGATCGGCGCGTCGCGACCGGCCATGAGCTGGTCGCCGATCGCCACGCCTTTCGGCGCGATGATGTAACGGCGCTCACCATCGACATAGCACAGCAGCGCGATATGCGCGGTGCGGTTCGGATCGTATTCCAGGCGCTCGACGCGGCAGGCGATGCCTTCCTTGTCGCGCTTGAAGTCGATGATGCGGTAGTTCTGCTTGGAACCGCCGCCCTTGTGCCGGGTGGTGATGCGGCCGTAGTGGTTGCGTCCGCCGGTCTTGGCCTGGGCCTCGGTCAGCGGTGCATACGGATCGCCCTTGAACAATCCCGGCGTCGACACGCGCACCATGGCGCGGCGTCCGGCGGAAGTGGGCTTGACTGTAATCAGTGCCATG
>JAFEEK010000433.1 GCA_018241165.1 Pseudomonadota bacterium | reverse complement strand
GGCGCGTCGAGACGGCGCGGATCGAACACCAGCAACTCGTTCATGTTGCCGCTGAACTGGGCGGCGAATCGCAATTGCGGATCGAGTATCCAGTCGTGCACACCGTTGGTCGCGCGTTCCGCGGCCAGCGGCGACAGCGGCCGCCACGGATCGACCTGCCACAGTTGCACGCGGTCGTGGGTGTCGTGCAGCAGCGCATGCTTTCCGTCTGCGCTCCAGCTGATGTCGGCAAGGTCGGCGAATTCCGGTGGCGGCGCGACGATTTTTCCGCGCTCAAGATCGATCAGCACGCCGCCGGACGTCGCCGGGCTGGGCAGGGAGTCGAACCATTCGCCGAAAACCAGCAGATGGCGATCGTCGATGAAGCGCGGCAGGATCGGAACCTGATCGGCGTTGAGGATATCGAGCAAATCCACGCGGCCGCGTTCGGCCAGCGTGGCGGTGTCGTACCAGCGCACCGAAAGATCGTTGAGCGTTACCGCGAGCATCTTGCCATCCGGACTCAATGCCGTGGCCATCGGGCTGGCGTCGGCAATGATGAAACGGTCGATCAGGGCGACGCCCTGGTGTTCGATCATGCCGATCTCGCGGCGTTCGACGGCAGTTTCGGCGCCTTTGCCGGCCGCTTGTTTTTCCTCGATGTTGGCAAGCAGCGGCGTCAAGGCATCGAAGCCCTGGCCGTCGCGCATCAGGCGCAACGCGGCGTCGTGGCGGCTGTCCCACAGGCGCTCGGCGGAAACCGCGGCGCTTTTCTCGGCGAGCTGCGACTCGGCCTTGGCGTGCACGGCATTCGCGTTCGCGCGCCGCCATTGCGCCGTCGTCGAGACAAGTCCGATCGACAACGCGAGCAAGGCGAGCAGGGCCGTCACCATGATTTTCGGCTCGCGTCGCGCCCAGCGCGCGCTGCGCTGCAAGGTATTGAGCGGCCGCGCCTTGACCATGTAACCGTTCTGGAAGCGGGTCAGGTCATCGGCCAGGTCGCGTGCGCTTGCGTAGCGTTGAGCCACATCCCGGGCCATGCATTTTTCGACGATTGCGCCGAGATCGCGGGGTATGTCTGCGCGAATCTCGCGCGGGTCGCGCGGGCGCTCGGCGGCAACCAG
>JAFEEK010000432.1 GCA_018241165.1 Pseudomonadota bacterium | reverse complement strand
GCGCAGATGAACTCGAGCATGTCCTCGTCGGACAGCACATACGTGGGCGATGCGGAGAGCCGCCCGAGCAGGTGGTACACCATGGTGCGGCGCGAATCGGCGCGCTCGGCCGGCAGGTCGGCAACGCGGTTCGGCGCGTAGGCGACGACTTCGGTGGATGGTTGCCCGCCGAAGCGTTCGAGGTTGAGCGCGTTTTCGAGCAGGGGATCGAACGTCGTTGTCACGAACAAATCGAAATCGGTGATCTGCGCCAGTTGGCGCAGCGCCTGCGGCGGCTCGAACTGCACCTCGCGCATGATCGAGCGCAGGCGCGTGTAGGCTTCCTCGCGCCGGCCACGTTGGCCGAGGTAGCTGCACATCACATCGTTCAAGGTCAGCGGCTGCGGCAGTGCGGCGGTATCCACCGCGAGTCGCGCCGCGAGTTTTTCGGCCAGCCACACGTACAGCGGACGCAAGCCGGTATCGGTCTGCACGCGCAAAAGATCGGGCCCGATGATCGGGATGACGCGGTGTTCCTCGATGTAATTGAGCAAGTCGTCCCAGGCATCGTCGTCAAAGGCCTGCGGCACGCTCGATGCGGCGGAAAGAGTCGTCATACGTTCCCCTGCCCGAAAGGTATGCTGATGCGCCAGCCGCGCAGTCTACGCCAAATCGGGCCGGTGGCTGCGATTGGCATCCGGCCTCATGAAAACGTCTGGATCAGTCGCGCTTGCCGCCGCCCGGAATCACCGTCGGATCGCATTTGCCGTCGCCCTTGTCGAACACGATGCGCCAATGGCCATCGGCCTGCTTGCGCCAGATCGAGTTGAAGCGCGCGACGCATTTTCCGCCGGAATCCCATACCGGCCCGGTCGTGTAGGCGAGGCCCTTGCCGTTCCACGTGGCTTGGGTCGGCTCCCAGGAAAACGGGGGCTTCGGTCCGTCAAAATACGGCTTCCATGCCTTCAACACGCTGTCTTTTCCGAACAGCGGTCCGTCCTTGTCGAAAAACACCGCGTCGTCGTCGAGAAACGCGGCGAATGTCTTGAGGTCGCGATCAGCCATGGTCTTGGCAAACGCGCATTCGGTTTCGATCACCTCGCGCAGGGCAGGAATCCCCGCATGCATCGGGCCGTTGCAATCGGCGCCGACGCCGGCCCCGTGCAGAATCGGCTTTGATTCGTTCTCGTGCACGGGCACCACACACGTGCACCCGGCGATCGCAGTGATGCATCCGAACACGATGGCCGTTTTGCGCCGGTGGATATGCGTGTTCACCGCCGCGCATCCTTTATGATCGCCTGCGCGGCATTGTGCCCCGGCGCACCGGTGACGCCGCCGCCGGGGTGCGTGCCCGCGCCGCACAGGTACAAGCCAGGAATGGCGCCACGATAATTCGCGTAGCCCAACATCGGCCGCGCGCTGAACAATTGATTGAGCGACAGCGCGCCATGGAAAATGTCGCCGCCGATCAGGCCGAAATCACGCTCCAGGTCGAGCGGCGATTTGATCTGGCGGCCGAGCACGGACTCCTTGAAGCCCGGCGCGTATTTGTCCACCGTCGCGATCATCACATCCGCGACTTCCTCGCGATGGTCGTCCCAGTTGCGACCG
>JAFEEK010000431.1 GCA_018241165.1 Pseudomonadota bacterium | reverse complement strand
GTTCACCGCCATCATCGGCGCGCCGCAACAGGCGGCGAGGCATTCTTCTTCCTTCTTCAGGTACACGCGGCCATCCGGCGTGGATTCGCCGACCTTGATGCCGAGTTTTTTCTCGCAGTGCTTGAGGATGTCCATGCCGCCGTTGAGCCAGCAACTGATGTTGGTGCACACGGCAACATTGTTGCGGCCGACCGGCTGCGTCTCCAGCATCGAATAGAACGTCGCGACTTCGTAAGCGTACACAGCCGGCTGGTCGAGATACTTCGCCACCGCCGCGATGAGTTCGTCGGTCAGGAAGCCGTTGTTCTGCTCCTGCGCCGCGATCAGGCCCTGGATCAGCGCCGAGCGCTTGCGCTCCGGAGGAAACTTTGCCGCCCAGTGGTCGATGTGCGCGCGCGTGTCCGCGCTCAGCGCAACGAGCGGATCGACGTGTTTGACTTCGTTGTAATGTCCGGTGGCTTTCATGCAAGAAAACTCATGATTTTCGTCATCCCGGCGAAAGCCGGGATCCAGTGACTTCCGAAATGCAGCAAAGGCGCTGGATTCCGGCTTTCGCCGGAATGACAAGCCAAGAAAAGCGCGTCGTTTGAAATCATCGGTCGATTTCTCCGAACACCACGTCGTAGGTTCCGATCATCGCGACGACGTCGGCGAGCAGGTGACCTTTCACGATTGCATCCATCGACGACAGATGGGCGAAGCCCGGCGCGCGCAGGTGCACGCGAAACGGCTTGTTCGCGCCATCGGATACGAGGTAACAGCCGAACTCGCCCTTCGGCGCCTCGACCGCGGCGTAGGTCTCGCCTTCCGGCACGCAATAGCCTTCGCTGAACAACTTGAAGTGATGGATCAGCGCTTCCATGCTTTCCTTCATTTCTTCGCGATGCGGTGGCGCAACCTTGTAGTTTTGCACGATCACCGGGCCCGGATTGGCACGCAACCATGCCACGCACTGCTTGACGATGCGCGCGGACTGGCGCATCTCGGCGACGCGCACGAGGTAGCGGTCGTAGCAATCGCCATTGACGCCGACCGGGATGTCGAAATCCATCCTGTCGTACATCGCATAGGGCTGCTTCTTGCGCAGGTCCCATTCGATGCCGGAACCGCGCAGCATCGGCCCGGTCATGCCCCAGGCCAGCGCCTGCTCCGGCGAAACCACGCCGATGCCGACCGTGCGCTGTTTCCAGATGCGGTTGTCGGTGAGCAGGGTTTCGTATTCGTCGACGCGATGCGGGAAATCGTCGGCGAAATCGTCGAGGAAATCGAGCATCGAGCCTTCGCGGCGGGCGTTGCGGCGCTTGAGGTCCTCGCCCTTGTGCCAGCGCGATTGCTTGTGCTGCGGCATCTGCCCGGGCAGATCGCGATAGACGCCGCCGGGACGGTAATACGTCGCGTGCATGCGCGTGCCCGACACTGCCT
>JAFEEK010000430.1 GCA_018241165.1 Pseudomonadota bacterium | reverse complement strand
GCGCGGTTGATCTGCGTTTGCGCTGTGACCTGTTGCGGCGGCAGGCTGTCGTAATAGCCGACCGTTTTCTGCGCGAGCTTGCCGAGCGTTTCCAACCGGCCGGTGGGCGCCAGTTCCGCGTAGAAATCTTCGATCAGGAAGCTGACCAGCTTTTCTGCATTGTTGCGCGAGTTCTGCGCTTCGGCCTCCGCCGTGCGCGCGCGCTGCATGTTGAACCAGCCAAAGATCGCGCCGGCAACCGCCAGCAGCATCAGCACGATGCACACACTGGCGATCGTGCGCGCACGCACCAACGCGCGATGCACGGCCGCTTCGCGATCGCGTTGCGCGGCGAGCTGGCGTTCGGCCTCCTCGCGCGCTTCGCGTTCGCGGCGCGAGTTGCGGCTGGCCAGCACGACGGCGCACAACACGTCGTGGGTAAGCTCGACGCGGCGCATGTCGAGGCGTTCCTCGATGCGCAGCAGGCGGCGGTTGACCAGGGTCGCCAGCGCATCGGACGTCGCGCCGGCGGCGGCCAGCGCCTTGCGCACGCGTTCCTCGGCCAGGCTTTCGCGATAACCGGATTCGGTCAGCAAGTCGTCTTCGACCACGCGGCGCACGCCGGCGGGCTGGTCGGCCAGCGAACGTTCGTAGAACTCGGACAGGATCGTATCGCGCGAGCCGGCCAGCAGGTCGGCGGAGATTTCCCTGCGCCCCTGGTGCTGGCGCACCGTATTCAATTCGCGACACACCAGACTCAACAACGACGGTTCGATCTCGGCGTTGCCCAATTCCGAGCCGCCGGCGACGAAGCGCACGATCGACTCGGCCACTTCCTGCGATACCAGCCTGCCGCCGGGCTTGACCACCGCGCTCAAGGCCTGCGCACCGTTCATGCGCGCCAGGCGCATGCGGTTCTGGGTGATCGAGGGCATGATGTCCTTGACGCTTTCCAGATGCGCCAGGTAGTCCTCGCGCAACGCGATCAGCACGCGGTAGTCCGCACGCGCGAAATCGAATTGCTGCATCGCCGTGTCGTCCTGCTCCAGGCGTGCTTCCAGCGCCCGCGGCGGACGGTTCTCGATCAGGTCGGCAAGTTGTTCGAGGAACTGGTGCGCGCGCAGGCGGCCGGCGTCGTCGGCCTGGCCGAGCGTGAAGATTTCCTCGAACTGGTCGAAGATCAGCAGCGGCATCAGCGTGTTGCCGTCGCGGTCGCGCAGCAGGTCTTCGCGGTGATGCAGGAACTCCCACAGCGATTCGCCTTCGATCGCACTGCCCGGACGCGTCCAGTGCCCGGCTTCGGCCGTGGCGCGCAGGATCGCCTGCTTGATCTGCTCGGACGGCACGGGCGAATCCGGCGCGTAATCCACGCGCACATAGACCGGGCAGAAGCTTTCGCTGCGCAGCCGCGGCACCAGGCCGGCGCGCAGCAATGAAGTCTTGCCCAGACCCGACTGCCCGAACAGCACGGTCAGCAATTTGCGCTGCACGCGTCGCGAAAGCTCCGCGGCTTCCTCGTCGCGGCCGTGGAAGTAGGCGCGGGTTTCCTCGGAATAGGAAAACAACCCGAGCCACGGGTTTTCCGGATCGAGCGCTACCGTGGTATCCCCCCTGTCGATACCGCTCATGCGCTTCTCCCGCTGAACAATTCGCGCAATCGGCGCAGGAATTCCGGCGTCGCCTCGCCCTGCGCAAGGCGCGTCATGTGCACGGCCTTGAACTGCTCCGGCACCAGGGCGGTGGCTTCGGGCGTGTCGTCGATGCACACCGGCAGGATGAATACCGCGCCTTCGGCGATGCTGCGGCTGCGATCCACGGCGTAGCTCCACTCGCGGCGGAAGTAGGCCTCGTGGCGGCGCTGCGTGGTCGCCGAGATCACCGGCACGAAGAAGCTGCAACGCGCGATGTTCGCGCGGATCTTGCGGTCGTAATCGTCGCCGCCTTCGAGGCGGTCGAGATCAAACCAGGTCGTGAGTCCCGCCGCGTCCATGCCCGCCTTGAGGCGCTGCACGGCGGCCAGGTCTTCGCGCGCATAGCTGATGAAAATCGCGTTTTCCGGCATCTCGCGCGCAGGCGGCAGAAAGCGCTGCGGAGCGCTGCCGCCGTTCGATGCCGATGCCGGTCGCTGACGCGCGCTCCAGCGCGCATGCAGTTCGGCGACGAAGGATTCCGCGCCGCCGTAGACGCGCGTGCGCACGCTGACCTGCTGCAGGAACGCGACCAGGCGCTCGTCCTTCGAGGTGTGGTCGTCTGCGAATACTTCGGTGAAATCGCGCGGATCCGACAGGCGCTTGCGCTTGGCCATGCGCAGGAACAGCCGCGCCAGCCAGTTCGAAAAATCGCTGCCGATCAGCAGCAGGTGGTTGTGCTCGAGTTCGTGGAAGAGTTTTTCCGGCGTCAGGTGCTCGGATTGCAGCGCGCAGATGAACTCGAGCATGTCCTCGTCGGACAGCACATACGTGGGCGATGCGGAGAGCCGCCCGAGCAGGTGGTACACCATGGTGCGGC
>JAFEEK010000042.1 GCA_018241165.1 Pseudomonadota bacterium | reverse complement strand
TCGCTGTGGCTGGTGATCGCCGCGTTCGGCTGGGTGATCGCGTTCGCGCCGTGGGTATTGCGGAGTTTGTGGATCTACCTTACGCCACGCCGCGACGGAGTTCCGGGATAATGCGCGAATGCTCATCGCGTTTTATCCGCAGATAAAATTCCTGCACATCGCCTGCGTCGTTGCATCTGGCAGCGTGTTCACGCTGCGCGGAATGATGATGCTGGCGGGGTCGCGCTGGGTGTACCACCCGATCCTCAAGCGCGGCTCGTATCTCATCGACTCAACCCTGCTCGCTGCCGGCATCACGCTCGCCGTGATGCTGCACCAGTATCCGTTCGTGCAGGCCTGGCTCACCGCCAAGGTGCTGCTGCTCGTCGTCTACATCGTGCTCGGCGTGTTCGCACTGCGTCGCGGTCGCACGCCGGCAAGCCGCGCGGGATTCTTTATCGCCGCGCTCGCCGTTTACCTGTTCATCGTCAGCATCGCGCTCGCGCACGATCCGCGGGGGATATTCGCGTACGTTATCAACTGATGCGATGCTGCATTTCCCCCCTCTCCCGCTGGCGGGAGAGGGTTGGGGTGAGGGTGGTTTGCTTTGCATCGAGTCCGGCCTCCACCCTCACCCGCGCCTTCGGCGCGGCCTCTCCCGCCAGCGGGAGAGGCGAGGATGAGTAAACTCTGGCCGACCTTCGAAACGAATCAAGCGCTACGTTTCAAAATTTGTACTCGACGCCCGCCCAGAGTTTCTTTTCGTCTGTGCTGAAGCCGTCGCTGCGGTAGTCGGCGAACTTGAGCAATCCGGTCAGGCCACGGGCCAGCGGATAGCTCAGCATGGCGTCGAACTCCGTGCCGAAGGCGCGGCCGCCGCGATCGGCGTGGAAGTCGTGCCACACCGTCGTCCAACCGGCTTTGCCGATATTGCCATTCGCGCCGAGGTAGCGATCGTCGACGCCATCCACGGGCGTGGTCAGGAAACGATCGGCCCAGCCGTCGAATGCGTGCAGGGTCGCAAACGGCGTGGCGAAGCCATAGTGTCCGTTGCCGCCCATGACCTCGTCGCCAATCTTGAACGTGACGCCATGCCACGTCAGCGTCGGTTCGATCAGGCGATAGCTCGCACTCTGCGACGCCGGGTTGTTCGCGTAGTCGTCCTGCTTGGCGTACTCGAGCGTCCAGCCGAATTTTGCATCGCCTGCGATTTGCGCGCCGGTCCAGCGCGCGCCGAGCGTGCGCGTGGATGCCGTGGCCACCGTGTCGTTTCGCACGAAATACGCGTAGCCGACAAGCGTGCCCAGCGGCAACGCCTGCGCGACGTTGAGCAGGTTTGCATTCAAGTCCCACGCGCGCAGCAGCGGGTTCGGATTGGCGTTGCCAAACACGCGCTGCACGCGATCCAGGTAGGCGTAGCGCACGACGGGACCGCCGCCGTCAAACGCATAGCGCAACGTGGCCGCATCGAACGTCTGCTCGTTCTGGCGCCAGCCGGAATTGCCGAAGAAACGCTGGTTGTCGAAGGCTACGATCTGACGCCCCAACGCACCCTCGAACGCGTCGTTCGCGTAGCCGACATAGGCCTCATGGAATTCGCTGGATTGCGGATCGGCCACGGTTGGATATTGGGTCTTGCCGTTCGCGGTGCTGTTGTAGTGCGTGCTGCCCAGCGCCTGCACGCGGTCGCCCGTGACGACCGCGCGCCAGCCCGGCGCGAAGGCCCATCGATAGCCCAGGCGCAGGCGCACGGTGTTCGCATCGGCATCATGTGCGAATGCAGCATCATCGACAGATTCGTGGCGGTAGCGCAACTCGACGACCGGCCTGCTTTGCGAAGTGCCGTCGGGGACAGACTGGGCCACGACCCCGACGGGCGATATCACCATGAAAATGGCTATAAACAACGCATTTCTACGGATGGACATGGTCAACCCCCAAGGCGGCGCGGTGCCGCGATGCCGGCAGTTTCGCCGCGCGCGCCGCGCCCACCTTGATCCATGTCAAAATCATGTTGCACCGCAGGAAAAACACCGCAAAAACTTGACCGGAGTCAAGTCGCAGGCGTGCACCACATTGTTAGATACTGCCATCGGCCATACGGCCACATTCTGGGGTCCAACCATGAAATCACTTGTGTTCGCACTGGGCATTGTCGCCGGAATTTTCGGCTGCACCGGCCACGCAATGGCCGATGATGCCGGCGGCTCGCCGAGCAACTACATCCACGGCGATTTCGGGCCGCCGCGCGGCGATCCGATCAAGGCCGTGCTCACGAGTCCGCCGAACGTGCCGGCGCCGACGCTGCGCAATTATCCGGCCAAGGTGATCGTGGAGCTGGAAGTCATCGAAAAGGAATTGCCGATTTCAGAAGGCGTGACGTACACGTTCTGGACCTTCGGCGGCACCGTGCCGGGCAGCTTCATCCGCGTGCGCCAGGGCGACACGGTCGAGTTTCACCTGAAGAACCATCCGAACAGCAAGATGCCGCACAACATCGACCTGCACGGCGTGACCGGGCCGGGCGGCGGCGCCGCGTCGAGCTTCACCGCGCCGGGGCATCAGTCCCAGTTCACGTTCAAGGCGTTGAACCAGGGCCTGTACGTCTACCACTGCGCGACCGCGCCGGTGGGCATGCATATCGCCAATGGCATGTACGGATTGATCCTGATCGAACCGCCCGAGGGCCTTGCGCCGGTCGATCACGAGTACTACGTCATGCAGGGCGATTTCTACACCACCGGCAAGTACCGCGAAAAAGGCCATCAGCCGTTCGACATGGAACGGGCCATCGACGAGAAGCCAACTTATGTATTGTTCAACGGCGCCGAGGGCGCGCTGACGGGCGACAAGGCGATCACCGCCAAAGTCGGCGAAACCGTGCGCCTGTTCGTCGGCAACGGCGGGCCGAACCTGGTGTCGAGCTTCCACGTGATCGGCGAGATCTTCGATACCGTGCGACCGGAAGGCGGCACGGTCGAGCAGCACAACGTGCAGACCACGCTGATCCCGGCCGGCGGCGCGGCGATGGTGGAATTCCATGTCGAAGTACCCGGCAGCTACGTGCTGGTCGATCACTCGATCTTCCGCGCGTTCAACAAGGGCGCGCTGGCGATCCTGAAAGTGGACGGGCCGGAGAACAAGACCGTGTACTCGGGCAAGGAAGTCGATTCGGTGTACCTGGGCGATCGCGCCGAACCCAACCTCGCCGCGGTGACGCAAGCGACGAAGGCCGCTGCCGCCGGCAAGCTGACGAAAGAAGAGCAGATCAAGGCCGGCCAGCAGTTGTTCACGGGCACCTGTTCGGTCTGCCACCAGGCCAATGGCGAGGGCCTGCCCGGCGTGTTTCCGCCGCTGGCCAAGTCGAGCCTGATTGCCGCCGATCCGAAACAGACCATGCGCATCGTGCTGCATGGCTTGTCCGGCCCGGTCAAGGTCAACGGCAAGGACTACAACTCGGTGATGCCGCCGATGACCCAGCTCAACGACGACGAAGTCGCCAACATCCTGACCTTCGTGCTCAACAGCTGGGGCAATCCGGGCGGTCGCATCGAGGCTGCGGAAGTGGCCAAGGTGCGTGCCGAACCGGCGCAGACGGCCAAGGCGGAACATTGATGCCGTTCTTGCGCGCCACGTTTGCATGCGCTGTCCTGGTCGCCGCCGGTACATTGCCGGCGGCCGAGTACGCGTCGCTGCCGGGCGGACGCTTCGCCAGCGTGTTGCCGGCGGATGCCAAGGGTGCGGATACGATCGTTGCGCCGTTCGCGCTGCGCCGCGAACCGGTGACGAACGCGGAGTTCCTGGCCTTCGTGAAAACGCATCCGCGGTGGCAGCGTGGAAGCGTCGCGCCGATTTTCGCCGAATCGCGCTACCTCGCGAATTGGCAATCGGCGACGGCGCTCGGCGCCGACGCGCAGCCCGATCAACCGGTGACGCAGGTGAGCTGGTTCGCCGCGCAAGCCTTCTGCGCCAGCGAAAACGCGCGCCTGCCGAGCTGGAACGAATGGGAATTCGCCGCCGCAGCAGACGCCACGCATGCCGACGCGCGCAGCGATCCGGCCTGGCGCGAGCGCATCCTCAACTGGTA
>JAFEEK010000429.1 GCA_018241165.1 Pseudomonadota bacterium | reverse complement strand
TGCGCGATGGCGCGGCGGCGCGCTTTGTAGTCGACGCGCTGTTCGAGTTCGCCGACGAGTTCATCAAGGATATTGTCTTCGACCGCCATGCCGAAGGGCGTGACGTTGCGCTCGGCAATGCCATAAAAATTGGCCTTGCGAATTTCAAGTGGGTCTTTGTTCAATCGCCGCGCGATCTGCTCGATCACTTCCTCGATGCCGACCATGCCCTGCGGCCCGCCGAAGCCGCGAAACGCGGTGTTCGACGCCTTGTGCGTGAAGCAGCGCTTCGATGTGATGCGCAGCTGGTCGAGGAAATACGCGTTGTCCGCGTGCGCCATCGCACGGTCGGCGATCGAATGCGAAAGGTCCGGCGAATAGCCGCAGTCGGCGGCCTGCAGGAAATCGATGCCGTGGATGCGGCCGACGTCGTCGAACCCAACTTTGTAATCGATCAGGAATGCGTGGCGCTTGCCGGTAATCGTCATGTCGGCGTCGCGATCCAGCCGCAGCTTCACCGCGCGACCGGTGCGCTGTGCAAGCGCTGCGGCAATGACGGCAAACCACGCCGCCTGCGTTTCCTTGCCGCCGAAGCCGCCGCCCATACGCCGGTTTTCCGCAGTCACCGCATGCGCCGACACGCCCAGCACCTCGGCCGCCTTGTGCTGCAACTCGGACGGATTCTGCGTGGACGAGTAGATCAGCATCTGGCCATCCTCCTGCGGGATGGCCATGCAATTCTGGCCTTCGAGATAGAAGTGTTCCTGCCCGCCTACGCGCACACGTCCGCTCAAGCTATGTGGCGCGCGCGCGATCGCGCCATCCGGATCGCCGCGCAGCCATTGCTTGGACGGCACGACTTCCGCATTGGCAGCCAGCGCATCGTCGATGGTCAGGATCGCCGGCAAATCCGCGTATTCGATGTCCGCCAATGTGGTGGCGTGGCGCGCCGCCTCGCGCGACGTCGCTGCGACCGCGAACAGCGGCTGACCGTCGAACAGCACTTCGCTTTCGGCAAACACGAGATCGCCGGGGAAAACCGGGCCGATGTCGTTGGTCGTCGCCGTGAGGTCCGCCGCGCAAATCACGGCAGCCACGCCCGGCGCCGCGCGCACGCGCGACAGGTCCATGCGCACGATGCGCGCATGCGTGCGCGCAGACAAATGCAACCACGCATGCAACAAGCCGCGCGGCTCGGGCATGTCGTCGCCGTAGCGCGCCTCGCCGCTCACGTGCAGGTGCGCGCTGTCGTGCGGCGCCGGCGTGCGGATCGCGGGATTGGATTTTCCAGCCGGCTCGATCATGCGAGCACCTGTGCGTCGAGTACCTGTTTGCGTTGCTTGTCATTGCCAATCATTTTGCTATCCCCAGGAACACGGCAAGGCAACGCTCGATCTCGACCATGGCATCCGCATCGATGCGACCGAATGCCGGACCTATTTTGTCGCGCCTCACCGTCATGGTCTTGTCCACCATCACTTGCGAAATTTTCTGTAGCCCATTCTCGACGTTCGGCCGTAGCGTGACACGGAGCAATGGCGCGGCAATCCGCGTGCCGGTGATGGGCAATATCGTGACGCTCGCATGTTCGGCGAATTGATCGGCCTGCATCACCAGGGCAGGCCTGGGCTTGCCGAAATCGCCTTGCATCGCGATGCGCACCAGGTCCCCGCGATTCATTGCGACCAGCCGTCCACGTCCGCGAGCGCCTCATCCATGAACCGTCGCGTGGAAGCGTCGGCCCCATCTGCGCGAGCGGCCAATCGACTCTGGCGTCGGCATTCCTTGGCGAAATCGGGGCGGCGGGTATCCGGCACCCAGATTTGCACCGGACGCAGCCCCGCCATGCGCAGTGCGTCGCGGTGCTTCTGGACTCGTGCATTGACGTGCGTGATTGCCATGTGCGGCTTCCATCAAGTTACATGCAACACCTTACCGGACTCCCGCGTTACATGCAACAGGTCGGCGGCCTGTCAGGCAAAGACCTGCGCGTCGAG
>JAFEEK010000428.1 GCA_018241165.1 Pseudomonadota bacterium | reverse complement strand
TTGTTGCTGACGACGCGACCTTCGATCGTGCGCTGGGTCTTTTTCTGTTCGCTCATGGTTATTTCCCGGCCGCCGGTTTTGCGGTCAACAGCGTCTTGATCTGCGCGATCTCGCGGCGTACGCGCTTGAAATGGTGCGTCTGCGCCTGGTTGCCCGCGCCCTTTTGCATGCGCAGGTTGAATTGTTCGCGGCGCAGCTCGAGCAACTGCTCGTTAAGATCCGGCGCGGATTGTTTGCGGAGTTCTTTGAGTTCCATCACAGCACCGTACGATTCACGAATGAGGTCTGCACCGACAGCTTGGCCGCGGCCAGGCGGAACGCCTCGCGCGCTTCGGCCTCGGTCACGCCTTCGATTTCATAGAGCATGCGGCCGGGCTGCACGACGGCGACCCAGAACTCGACATTGCCCTTGCCGTTGCCCATGCGGACTTCGATCGGTTTCTTGCTGATCGGCTTGTCCGGATAGACGCGGATCCACAGCTTGCCGCCGCGCTTGACGAAGCGCGTCACGCAACGGCGCGCGGCCTCGATCTGGCGCGCGGTCAGATGACCGTGGGTGGTCGCCTTCAGGCCGTATTCGCCGAAGCTGACCTTGTTCGCCACAAAGCTCAGGCCGCGATTGCGCTGCTTCTGGACTTTGCGGAATTTTGTGCGTTTTGGTTGCAGCATGGCTTAGTTCCTTGCTTCACGGCCACCGCGGGGCTCGCGGTGTTCGCGCTGATCCCGATCGGTCCGATCGCGACGCTCGCGCGAAGGCGGCGCCGAATCGCGGGCTTCTTCTTTGGTTTCCTGGCTGGCGGCGTGCAGGTCGAAGACCTCGCCCTTGTACACCCACACCTTGACGCCAATGATGCCGTAGGTCGTCTTGGCCTGGGCGAAGCCGTAATCGATGTCGGCGCGCAGGGTGTGCAGCGGCACGCGGCCTTCGCGATACCACTCCGAACGCGCGATCTCGGCGCCGTTCAAGCGGCCACCGACATTGACCTTGATGCCGAGCGCGCCGAGGCGCATCGCATTGCCCACGGCACGCTTCATCGCGCGACGGAACATGATGCGGCGCTCGAGCTGCTGGGCGATGGACTCGGCCACCAGCTGCGCGTCGAGTTCGGGCTTGCGTACCTCGCTGACGTTGATGTGCGCCGGAACGCCCATCATCTTGGTCACTTCGAGGCGCAGTTTCTCGATGTCCTC
The DNA here is from genome assembly GCA_018241165.1 of Pseudomonadota bacterium. Lineage (GTDB taxonomy): Bacteria > Pseudomonadota > Gammaproteobacteria > Xanthomonadales > Rhodanobacteraceae > Rudaea. The sequence continues at coordinate 300 of JAFEEK010000428.1, read as the reverse complement.
GCCCTTCTTGCCGATCACCACGCCCGGACGCGCCGTGTGGATGGTGATGCGCGCGGTCTTGGCCGGACGCTCGATCTGGATGCGCGACACGCCGGCCTGCGCCAGCTTGGCGTGCAGCAGTTCGCGAACCTTCAGGTCGGCGGCCAGGTACTGCGCGTATTCGCGCTTGGTCGCGAACCACTTCGAGTTCCAGTCCTTGGAAATGCCAAGGCGGATGCCGGTTGGATGAACTTTATGACCCATCGTGATTTCCTTAAGAGCCCACGACCACGGTGATGTGGCTGGTACGCTTGATGATTT
>JAFEEK010000427.1 GCA_018241165.1 Pseudomonadota bacterium | reverse complement strand
GATGTCGTCGTAGATTTCGTCGCTGAGCAGCACCAGCCGATGGCGCTGCGCAATTTTCACCAGTGCGGCGAGCATTTCTTGCGGATACACCGCGCCGGTCGGATTGTTCGGATTGATCACGACCAGGGCGCGCGTGCGCGGCGTGACCAACGCTTCGATTTCATCCGGATCCGGCAAATGTCCGCGCGCAACAGGACAGGTGTAGTAGCGTGCGCTGCCGCCATTGAGCGCGACCGCGGCACTCCATAGCGGGTAGTCGGGACTCGGCAACAGCACTTCGTCACCGGCATCGAGCAGGGCGCGCAGGCTCATGTCGATCAGCTCGCTCACGCCGTTGCCGATGAACACGTTTGCCGCGGATGCGTTGTGCGCGCCGCGAGCGGTTTCGCGCGTGGCGATCGCTTCGCGCGCGGACAGCAAGCCTTGCTGCGGGCAATAGGCTTCGCTGTCGCCGACGTGCTCGGCAACGGCGCGACGCAGGTGTTCGGGTGCGGCGAAACCGAAACGGCCGGGATTGCCGATGTTCAGGTGCACGATCTCGCGCCCCGCGGCTTCGAGCTCGCGCGCGCGCCGCGACAGCTCGCCGCGGATGTCGTAACGGACCTGGGCCAGGCGTGGATTCGCGCGGACCGGCGGATGGGGCAGTGGCACGGACATGATCGGGTACGGTGGATGTTGTGGCGCAGCATGCTAACGGAATCGTCCGTGATTTCAAGGAATACGCGCGGCGCAAGGTAAAATGCCGGCATGCCAACGACCGACGAAATCACCCGCCTCGCCGCCATCGGCTGGCGCGGCGACGTCTTGGATTTGCCATCGGGACGGCATCTGGCGCGCGTCATCGCCCAGCACCGCAACGGCTATCGCGTGCACGACGGCACCCGTGAATTCGCTGCCCAGCCGGCGCCGCGCTTCCTGCGCCGCGATGTCGATCCCGCCGAACGCCCCGCGGTTGGCGATTTCGTCGTGCTTGCCGTTGCAACGCCGCCGGCGATCGAAGAAATCCTGCCGCGGCGCAGCCTGCTCGAGCGCGCCGCCGCCGGCGAACGCCATCGCCGCCAGGTCATCGCCGCGAACATCGACACCGTGTTCGTGCTGATGGGGCTGGACGGCGATTTCAACCCGCGCCGGGTCGAGCGCTACCTCGTGCTGATCGAAGGCAGCGGCGCGCGCGCCGTGGTCGTGCTGACCAAACTCGACAAAGTGGAAAATGCCGCATCGGCCGCGATGCGCGAGGAGCTGCGCGTGGCCGCGCCGAATGTCGAGATGCACGTCATCAACGCCAAGGATGCCGCCAGCGTCGCGCCGTTGCTGGAATACCTGCAGCGCGGCGATACCGCGGTGCTGGTGGGATCTTCCGGCGCCGGCAAATCGACGCTGACGAACACCTTGCTTGGCGTCGAACGTCATGCCACCGCCGCCGTGCGCGGCCACGACAGCCGCGGCCGCCACACCACCACGCACCGCGCATTGGTACAATTGCCCAGCGGCGGCTGCCTGATCGATACGCCGGGCATGCGCGAGATCAAGTTCACCGGCGACGAAGAACTGGGCGCCGCGAATTTTTCGGATATCGAAACGCTGGCGCTGGATTGCCGCTTCGGCGATTGCGGCCACGGCAACGAACCCGGTTGCGCGGTGCGCGCGGCGCTGGAATCCGGCGACCTGAACCCCGCACGCTGGCAGGCCTGGCTGAAACTGCGCGACGAACTCGCCGCTGCCGGCGATGCGCTCGAAGCGCAGCTCAAGCGCAAGGGCGCCGCGCGCGTGGCGAACAAGGCGCTGGGCAAGCGTCTGGCGGAAAAGTATGGGCGGCGCTGAAGCCACGGATACCATCGCGCAAGCGAAACGTGCGTTGCAACGCGGCGACGCGGCTCTGGCCGATCGGCAGTTGCGCGCATTCCTGACGCAACACCCGCACAATGCCGAGGCCTGGCGCCTGCTGGGCATGGCGCAGAATGGGCAAGGCGATTTTGTCAGCGCAGTTGCCAGTCTGCACCGCGCAATACAGGGCGATCCGCG
>JAFEEK010000426.1 GCA_018241165.1 Pseudomonadota bacterium | reverse complement strand
TGCCGTTGCAGGTTTGCGCATGCGTTCGAAAAATGCGTGAAACATCCGGAAATCCATCGAAGCCCCCCCGTCCAGGAACCGTAACGCGCAAAGCGTGACTTTCGTCGCACTTTGCGGGCGACCGCCGCGAGCGTACACGGCGACAAACGAAAATGCAACGCTATTGCGCCGCGTCAAAAAGTTGCGCACACGCGTCAGTTTCCAGCACTTTGCATATCCCGCGCCAAGGTGGAAAGGGCATAACCTTAAGAACTGGACCGCACTTTCGCGACTTCGAGACCGGCCTGACGCAAGCCTCGACGGCGATATCGCCACCAATAGTGCGACGCCCGTCACAAAACCGCATCACGGCAAGGTTTTGCCGGGTCATTTGGCATACAAGCTGCTTTTGTTCAGGCATAAAAACCTTTATCCATTTCGCCCGGCGCCGTGCCTTGCACGTTTTTCCGGGTTCGGGAGCAAACGTGAATCGCATCGTGTCCTGTTTCAACATTTTTGGGCTGTTGCTGACCGGCCTGCTGTTCATCGGCGCCGGCGGCACGGCTTGGGCACAAGACGCGAACCACGTTTGCCGTGTCACCCCCGCCGGCACCACCATCAACAACGGCGCCGACTGGGCGCATCCGATGAAGATGGTTACCGCGCTGAACCAGCCGAATTGCTGGGAAATCTGGGTGGCGCAAGGCCTGTACTACGCCGACAGCTATCCCTACTCGTTCTTCATCCGCCCCGCGGCGCGCGTGTATGGCGGGTTTGCCGGCAACGAAACCAGCAATACCCAGCGCGATCCGGTGGCGCATCTTACCGTGCTGTCCGGCGACCGCGATCACAACGACACGAGCGACGCCAACGGCATCGACCAGACCGTGTCTGCGATCAAGGGCACCAACAGCCAGATAGTGGTAACCATGCAACCCAGCCCGGGCAATCCGATCACCGCCAGCACCGTGCTCGACGGATTTACCATTACCGGCGGCAACGGTCTTCCGACCAATAACTACGGCGCGGGGCTGATGTGCAGCGGCAGCGGCAACAACAGCCAGTGCAGCCCCACCCTGAACCGCCTCGTATTTGTCGGCAATGAAGCTTACATAGGCGGCGCGATGTATCTGGATGGCGGCAATCACGGGGCATCCTCGCCTGCCATCAGCAATTCCGTGTTCAGAAACAATGTCGCCACCGATCCCAGCAGCATCGCCTGGGGCGGCGCGATCTACTGCAATGCCAACACCAGTGGCATCTGCACCCCGACCCTGACCAATGTGTTGTTCAGCAACAACCAGGCCGATGGTTACGGCGGCGCGATATTCAATGATGCCGAGTATGCCGGCAATGCCAGCCCAATCCTGAACAATGTCGTCTTCGACGGCAATTCGACGGGTTATCAGGGCGGCGCCATGCTGAATTATGGCTATGGCGGCATCAGCAGCCCCAGCATGTACGACGTGACCTTCAGCAACAATAGCGCGGGGTCGTTCGGCGGCGCGCTGACGAACGAGGGCATCAAGGACAGCAGCGGCAACATGGGTACGTCCAACCCGGTGCTGAGCAACGTCACGTTTTTCAACAATTCCGTCAACAATTTCGGCGGCGCGATCGCCAATGTCTCTTACAACACCGGCAGCGTCAGCCTGACCCTGATGAACGTGACGCTGTCGGGCAACCGCGGCGGGCAAACCGGCGGCGCCATCTACAGCACCGGCGCGCTCGGCACCGGCGTCGGCATCATCAATGCGAAATTGACCAATGTGATCCTGTACGGCAATACCGCCACGAACGGATCCAACATCTACATCGACAATTCGAACAACAGCACGGTCAAGACCAATATCGACTACAGCATCGTGCAAAACGGCGATGCCAGCATCGGCTTCAAGGTCGGCACCAGCACGCTGTACGCCAGCGGTATCCTGAACCTGAATGGCAACCCGTTGCTGAGCCCGCTCGGCAACAACGGCGGCTTTACCCCGACCATGGCGCCCGGCCCCGGCGGCGTTGCGATCAATACCGGCACCTGCACCGGCGCGCCGCCGCTCGACCAGCGCGGCGTGGCGCGGCCGAACGGCCCGGGATGCGATATCGGCGCGGTAGAAGCCATGCCCGACGCCATCTTCGTCAACGGTTTCGAAAGCCACTGATCGCCGCGGCCATTGCCGCGCGCGTGCCGGCTGCGGCATCATGGGTCGCGTCGGCATGCATTTCCTGAACGG
>JAFEEK010000425.1 GCA_018241165.1 Pseudomonadota bacterium | reverse complement strand
GCTCGATGTCATGCCCGATTGCAACGAGGCATGGGCGACCACGCGCTTCGTCGAACCGGACGATATGCGTCACGACATGCACGTCAACATCGTCACGTTCAAACCCGGCGGGGTGATTCCGTTTTCCGAAACCCATGTGATGGAACACGGCCTGTACGTACTCGAAGGCAAGGCGGTGTATCAGCTCAACAACGACTGGGTGGAAGTGGAAGCCGGCGATTTCATGTGGCTGCGCGCATTCTGCCCGCAGGCGTGTTACGCGGGCGGGCCGGGACGCTTCCGTTACCTGTTGTACAAGGACGTCAACCGGCATCCGAAGCTGTCGTTGTTCCACGCGCACCCATGAGCGAACAAGGTACTCGCGATCTGGTCGGTTACGGCGCCGACGTGCCGCACGCGCAATGGCCGAATGGCGCGCGCATCGCGCTGCAATTCGTGATCAATTACGAAGAGGGCGCGGAGAACTGCATCCTCAACGGCGATGCGGCATCCGAAGCGTTTTTGTCGGAGATGGTCGGCACGCCTGCGCTCAAAGGCGTGCGCCACATGAGCATGGAATGGCTCTACGAATACGGCAGCCGCGCCGGTTTCTGGCGCCTGTATCGCTTGTTCGTCGAACGCGGAATGACCGCGACCGTGTTCGCGGTCGGCATGGCACTGGAACGAAATCCGCAGGCGGCACGCGCGATGGTCGATGCCGGATTCGAGATCGCCTCGCACGGCTGGCGCTGGATCGATTACCAGTACGTCGATGAAGCAACCGAACGCGAGCATATCGATCTGGCGGTGAAGGCAATCGAACGCGCCACCGGTGCGCGACCGCTGGGTTGGTACACCGGACGTTGCAGTCCGAACACGCGGCGGCTCGTGGCCGAGTACGGCGGATTTGAATACGACGCCGATTCCTACGCCGACGATCTGCCGTACTGGGAACTTGTCGAAGGCAAGCCGCAACTGATCGTGCCGTACACGCTCGACACCAACGACATGCGCTTCGTCGCGCCGCAGGGTTTCAACAGCGGCGAGCAATTTTTCAGTTACCTGAAAGACGCGTTCGACGTGCTGTATGCCGAAGGCGCGCAGCGCCCGAAGATGTTATCGGTGGGATTGCATTGCCGCATCGCCGGGCGCCCCGCGCGCACGGCGGCGCTGGCGCGCTTCCTCGATTACGTCAAGCAGCACGACAAGGTCTGGGTGTGCCGCCGCATCGACATCGCGCGGCATTGGCGCGAGCATCACCCGTACCGCGCTGCATGAAGTCCGGTGATCGCCTCGTCCTGACGGCGCAGCCGCTGACGCCAGAAGCGTTCGCGCCCTACGGCGATGTCATCGCCGCGCGTGGCGACGCCAGCACGATCAATCAGGGCATGGGCGGGCGCTGCAGCGATCTGGCGCAAGTCGATGTCAGCGCCGATGGCGGACGCGCGGCGATCAGCGTCATCCGCTGCACGCCGGAAACGCTGCCGATCACGTTGCGTTTGATGGAACGCCATCCACTCGGCAGTCAGGCGTTTGTTCCGTTGAATGGCCAGCGTTATGTCATCGTCGTCGCGCCCGCCGGCGCGCCGCCGAAACGCGAGGACTTGCGCGCCTTCCTGTGCTGCGGTGATCAGGGCGTCAACTATCACCGCGGCACCTGGCACCATCCGATGCTGGCGCTGGATCGCACTTGCACATTCGCCGAATTCCACCGCGCCGGACCCGGCAACAACTGTGACGAAACGCCGTTGCCGTGCGCGGTTGTCGTCAACGTGTGAGGGCGCACGGGATGGAAATCGAAACCTTCAACGCTGCGTCGCGCGACGACGCCATCGCCGCGATTCGGCCGTGTCTCGACATTTCACGCTGGATCGACGCCATCGTCGACGCACGTCCATACACCAGCATCGACGCCGTGCTGCAATGCGCGCGAAGCGCCGCCGAGCCGTTCACGCAGGCAGAGATCGACGGCGCGCTGGCCCATCATCCGCGCATCGGCGAACGCGC
>JAFEEK010000424.1 GCA_018241165.1 Pseudomonadota bacterium | reverse complement strand
GCATTGCGCTTGAGTCTGGACGCAACGACGCGCGTGGATGCGCCGAGTCTGCGCCGGATGACGATTGCCGGCATCGTGCTCGTCGCCCTCCAGATCGCGCTCGGCGGCTGGACCAGCAGCAACTACGCCGCGCTGTCCTGTGGCACGGATTTTCCGACCTGCCTCATGCAATGGTGGCCGGCGATGGATTTCCACCAGGCGTTCATCCTGCTGCGTCACATCGGCGTGGATTACGAAGGCGGCGTGCTCGATGGTTCCGCGCGCGTGGCGATCCAGATGGTGCATCGCATCGGTGCGCTGGTCGTGTTCGCGCACGTGCTGCCGCTCGCGATCCGCACCGCGCGCGTCCCGGCATTGCGCGGCTACGGCTTCGCTGTCGGCGCGCTATTGATCGCGCAGGTGTGCCTGGGGATCAGCAACGTCGTGTTTGCGCTGCCATTGCCGGTGGCCGCCGCGCACAACCTCGGCGCCGCGCTGCTGCTGTTTGCCCTGCTCGCCCTCGCGGTGCGCTTGCGCCCGGCGCCACGCTAGACTGATCGCATGATCGCCATCGCCCGCCAATACTTTGAACTGACCAAGCCGCGCATCGTGGCGCTGATCGTGTTTACCGCGGTCATCGGCATGTTCCTGGCCGTGCCGGGCATGGTGCCGCTGCAACCGCTGCTCGCCGGGACGATCGGCATCTGGCTCGCAGCGGCATCGGCTGCTGCGCTCAATCACCTGATCGACCGGCGCATCGACAAGGTGATGGTGCGCACCGCGCACCGTCCGCTGGCGACCGGCGCGCTGTCGTCCACCCAGGTGTTCGTTTTCGCGATCGTGCTGGGCGCGTTGTCGATGGCGATCTTGTGCCTGTTCGTCAATCCTCTGACGGCGGCGCTCACGTTTGCCGGACTGATCGGCTACGCGGTGGTCTACACCGCATTCCTCAAGCGCGCCACGCCGCAGAACATCGTCATCGGCGGCATCGCCGGCGCGGTGCCGCCATTGCTTGGCTGGGCAGCGGTGACCAACGAGGTGCATCCCTTCGCGTTGTTGCTGGTGCTGATCATCTTCGTGTGGACGCCGCCGCATTTCTGGGCGCTGGCGATCTTCCGCCGTGACGACTACTCGCGTGCGCAGGTGCCGATGCTGCCGGTCACGCACGGTGTTCAATACACGCGCTGGCATGTGTTGTTCTACACCGTGCTGCTCGTCATCGTGACGTTGCTGCCGTACCTGGCCGGCATGAGCGGCCTGTTCTACCTTGGCGGCGCGCTCGTGCTCGGCGCGGGATTCGTCTACTACGCGATCAAACTGCTCGATCCGCCGGACGAGCGCTTCGCCATGCGCGTGTTCAATTATTCGATCATCTACCTGATGGCGCTGTTCGCCTTCATGCTGGTCGATCACTACATCGATTCGACGCCGCTGCGGCGCACGGTGATGGATCTGCACCGGATCGGATGACGCGTTAGACTGCCGCATCAATACGTTCTGGAGCAACGCCATGACCAGCGTCTACGATTTTTCCGCCAGGACCATCGACGGCGACGAGCAGAAACTATCCGCCTACAAGGGCAAGACCCTGCTCGTGGTCAATGTCGCCAGCAAATGCGGATTCACGCCGCAATACACCGGACTCGAAGCGCTGTACGAAAAGTTCAAGGACAAGGGCGTGGTCGTGCTGGGTTTCCCCTGCGATCAGTTCGGTCATCAGGAGCCCGGCGACGAGGCCGAAATCAAAAACTTCTGCGCGCTCACCTACGACGTGAAGTTTCCGATGTTCGCCAAGGTCGAGGTCAACGGCGCGAATGCGCATCCGTTGTACAAATACCTTAAGTCCCAGGCCAAGGGCCTGCTCGGCAGCGAATCGATCAAGTGGAACTTCACCAAGTTCCTGGTCGATGCAGACGGCAAGGT
>JAFEEK010000423.1 GCA_018241165.1 Pseudomonadota bacterium | reverse complement strand
TTTGTCCGCCAGCGAATACGCCGCCAGCTTTTTCTTTGCGAGCTTCAGTTTGGGTCGTGCGTATTTCGGCAATCCGCTGACCTTGTCGTACGGCGGCGCATCTTCGCCGCGAATCAGCGGTTCGAAATAGCGCCGCGCGGCGGGCGTAATGCCGAAGCCGTCCGCGCTGATGAAGTTGCGCGGCAGTTTCTTCTCCACATTGGCGATTTTGGTCAGAGGCGTCGGCACCAGCTTCCATTTGAACGGCGTCGTGGACACGCGCTTGATCACCGGCATCACGCCATTTTTTCCGGCCAGCGCATACTCGACCGCGGCCTTGCCTACCGCATAGGCCTGTTCGGCGTCGACTTTCGAGGCGACATGGCGCGCCGAGCGCTGCAGGTAATCCGGCACCGCCCAATGGAACTTGTAGCCGAGCCTGCTTTTCACGAGCTGTGCGATCATCGGTCCGACGCCGCCGAGCTGGGTATGGCCGAAGGCATCCGTGGTGCCGGCCTCGGCGAGGAATTTTCCATCGGCGTTCTTCACGCCTTCGGATACGACGACCGTGCACCAGCCCACGCGCTCGACCGTGGCCTTGACGCGGGCCAGGAACGCGGCTTCGTCGAAGGCGATTTCCGGAAACAGGATCACATGCGGCGGCTCGTCCGCGCGTTTGCCGGCGAGGCCCGCTGCCGCCGCGATCCAGCCGGCGTGGCGGCCCATGACTTCCATCACGAACACCTTGGTCGAGGATTCGTGCATCGACGCGACATCAAGGCTTGCCTCCAGCACCGACACCGCGGTGTACTTGGCGACCGAGCCGAAGCCCGGGCAGGAATCGGTGACGGGCAGGTCGTTGTCCACCGTTTTCGGCACGCCGATCACGCTGAGCGGGTAGCCAAGCGTCTTGGCGATCTGCGCGATCTTCAGCGAGGTATCGGCCGAATCGTTGCCACCGTTGTACAAAAAATAGCGAATGTCGTGCGCGCGCAGCACGGCGATCAGGCGTTCGTAGTGCGCGCGGTTGGCGTCCATCGACTTGAGCTTGAAGCGGCAGGAGCCGAACGCGCCGCCGGGCGTATGCCGCAGCGCGGCAATGACGGCATTGTCGAGATTCGACAGATCGAACAATTCTTCGCGCAATGCGCCGATGATGCCGTTGCGGGCCGCGAACACGCCGATCTTGCGGCGGCGGCAGGCCTGGATTACCGCACAGGCCGTGGCATTGATCACGGCAGTGACCCCGCCTGACTGTGCATACAGCAAATTGCCATGGTTCATGCGCGTGGCGTCCATTCGCCTGTCCCGAGTTTGACTATATTTGGCGCTGCCGCTAGGTTAGCCCGAGAAAGTGTGGTTTGCACACGAAAACTACCGTCCCCGCACATGCGCATCGTTTTCTTTGGCCCGAACGGATCGGGCAAGGGCACCCAGGCCGCGCTGCTCAAGGCCGAATTGAAGGTCCCGCACGTCTCCACCGGCGACCTGCTGCGCGCGGCGGTCAAGGCCGGCACGCCGCTCGGGCTTCAGGCCAAGGTCGTGATGGATGCCGGCAAACTCGTATCCGACGAGATCGTGCTCGGCATGCTCGAAGAACGCATCGCGCAGCCGGATGCCCGCGGTGGTTTCATCCTCGATGGCTATCCGCGCAACCTGGCCCAGTGCGCCGCGCTCGAAGGCCTGCTGGCGCGCATCGGCAAGCCGCTGGATGTCGCGATCGAACTCGACGTGCCCGACAGCGCCATCCTCGAACGCTGCGAAATCCGTTTCAAGGCCGAACACCGGCCCGACGACGACCCGGCGATCGTGCGCAAGCGCCTGCAGGTCTACCGCGAGCAGACTGCGCCGGTCGCGCGCCATTTCGCGGACATGGGAAAGCTCGTCACCGTGAACGGCGTCGGCAGCGTGGATGCGGTTTTCGCGCGCATCCTCGAGGTGTTGCCGCGCGCGGTCGCCTGACCCGCGCGCGCTTCGCGCCATCGTGATT
>JAFEEK010000422.1 GCA_018241165.1 Pseudomonadota bacterium | reverse complement strand
ATAGTAGGCCTTGCCATCGGGCAGGGCTTCGGCGGCAAGTGTCGATCGCGCGCCCGGCACGTATTCGTCGTTGAAGAACGTGAGCAGTTTCGCGTAGGACGGGACTACCTTGTCGCGGATCGCCGCCGCGCATTGCGCCTGTAGCTTTTCCCGTTCGGCGGCAGGAATCGTGTCTGGCAATGACTTGAACGGCTTGTAGAAATCGCTGTCCTGCGGCGACTTGACGATGTAGGTGGTGATGGAAACGTCACGGCCGGCAAGCACGGCCTTAGGCACGGAAAAGCCGCGCTTCAATCCTACGCGCATATTGACGATATTTTCGTCGAACCAGCGCGGAACGTCGTTCAACGTGGCGATATAGTTTTCAGCATCCTTGACTGTATGCAGGTGCCGGCCGGACATGAAACCCAGGTCAGACCAGAACTGCGAATCGGCATTGAACGGCATCTCGTACTGGCGGAAGCGGATGTCGGCGGCAAGGTTTTCGATCTGCGGCTTGTAAACCTCGTAGTTGATCTTGTTCGCCGGCGTGAGCTTGTCGACCGGGATCGCCGCAAGTTTCTTCAGCACGTCGTTCCAGTATGTCAGGCGCGCATCCTGCGATTTGGCGTCTACCCGCGGCAGGCGGTCGGGCACTGCGGCGGCGGCACTGTCATCGTCGCCGCCGGGAAACTGCTGCTGCCGCCATTTCCATTCGGCCGTGTAGATCGCGACGAACTTCGCGTCGGCGGACCCAGGCGCCGGCGCGGCGGACTTCGCACAAACGCAGTCGGGCGTACTGGCCCAGGTCGTCGGCGCAACCAGCGCCAGTGCGAACGCAAACACGATTGGCAGCGAATATTTCATGGCGTGACCTCGATGGCAACGTGCCATGATCGCACCTTCAACCGCAGAGTGCATCGGCTGCTTGTCCTGCGTGTGGTCGAACTGCGTGCGACAATGCACGCATCGTTCATTCCAATGCCATGCCATGACCGCAACGACGTCGTCCCGGCCGATTTCCCTGACCCGTTTCCTGATCGAGGAACAGCGCGACACTCGGCATATCAATGCCGATCTGCGCCTGCTCATCGAAGTGGTCGCGCGCGCCTGCAAGCGCATTGCGATTTCGGTCGGTCGCGGCGCGCTGGGCGGAGTGCTCGGTAGCGCCGGCACCGAGAACGTGCAGGGCGAGGTGCAGAAAAAACTCGACGTGCTGTCGAACGAGATCCTGCTCGAAGCGAACGAATGGGGCGGGCACCTGGCCGCGCTCGCCTCGGAGGAAATGGACGATCCGCATCCGATCCCGCATCGCTATCCGAAGGGCGAATACCTGCTCGTGTTCGATCCGCTGGATGGCTCGTCGAACATCGACGTGAACATTTCCGTCGGCACGATCTTCTCGGTGCTGCGCTGTCCGCCCGGCGTCAAGGAGCCGGACGAGAAGGCGTTCCTGCAACCCGGCACGAAACAGGTCGCCGCCGGCTATGCCGTGTACGGATCGAGCACCATGCTGGTGCTCACCCTTGGCGACGGCGTGCATGCGTTCACGCTCGATCGCGAGATCGGCAGTTTCATGCTCACCCAACGCAATCTGCGCATTGCCGAGGACACGCGCGAGTTCGCCATCAACATGTCGAACATGCGCCACTGGGAAGCGCCGATGCGGCGCTACATCGAGGAACTGCTGGCCGGCAAGGGCGGACCGCGCGGCACGGATTTCAACATGCGCTGGGTCGCCAGCATGGTCGCCGACGTGCATCGCATCCTCACCCGTGGCGGCATTTTCATTTATCCGCTGGACGCAAAGATCAAGGACAAGGGCGGCAAGCTGCGCCTGCTGTACGAGGCCAATCCGATGTCCTTCATCGTCGAGCAGGCCGGCGGCATGGCCACCGATGGCCACGATCGCATCCTTGAGATCGTGCCGAAATCGTTGCACCAGCGCGTGCCGGTGTTCCTCGGTTCGAAAAACGAAGTCGAACGCGCAACACGCTATCACCGCGAAGCAGCCAGCGAGTGAGCGGCGATTTCATCGAGGTCTATGACGGCGCGCTCGATGCGGCAAGCTGCGCGGCACTGGTCCGTCGCTTCGATGCGAACGGGCAAGCCACGCGTGGCCAAACCGGCAGTGGCGTGGACGTGAAGCTCAAGGACAGTTGGGATATCCGCATCAGCGGCTTGCCGGCGTGGGCCGACGCGGAAAACGCGCTGAACACCGCAATGATGTCGGGCCTGATGCGCTATCTGCGCAGTTATCCGCACACCCTGCTCGCGCCGCTGTCATTGCGCATGGCGGATGGCGCCGGTGGCACTGTCACGATCGACCCGGAACGCCTGACCGCCTTGTCCGACGACATGCTGCAAGTGCTGATCCGCAAGACCCTGCGTCCGGGTAGTATCAATTTGCAAAAGTAT
>JAFEEK010000421.1 GCA_018241165.1 Pseudomonadota bacterium | reverse complement strand
TATTCTGCTGGTTGAAGACGAGGCGCCGTTGCGTGAAACGCTGGCGGCGCGTTTGAAGCGCGAAGGCTACGCGGTGGACATGGCCGCTGACGGCGAAGAAGGCCTGTACATGGGACGCGAGGTGCCGTTCGATGTCGCCATCATCGACCTCGGCTTGCCGAAAAAATCCGGCATGGAACTGATCAACGACCTGCGCGCGGCCGGGCAGCGTTGCCCGATCCTGATCCTCACTGCGCGCACGAGCTGGCAGGACAAGGTGACCGGCTTGAAGCAGGGCGCGGACGATTACCTGGTCAAGCCCTTCCACGTCGAGGAATTGCTCGCGCGCATCAACGCGCTGGTGCGCCGCGCCAGTGGCTGGACAAAACCCGTACTCGAATGCGGACCGATCGTGCTCGACACCACCGCGCAGACGGTCAAGGTTTCCGGGCAGGTCGCGGACCTGACCAGTTACGAATACAAGGTGCTGGAATTCCTGATCCTGCACGCCGGCGAACTGGTATCGAAAGCGGACCTGACCGAACACATCTACCAGCAGGATTTCGACCGCGACTCGAACGTGCTCGAAGTCTTCATCGGCCGCCTGCGTCGCAAGCTCGACCCGGACAATACGCTCAAGCCGATCGAAACCGTGCGCGGTCGCGGCTACCGTTTCGCGATTCCGCGCACGGACAACACGCCGGCGCCGCCGCCCGCCGCGGCCTGACCGCACACGCATGGCGCAGCGCCGCCCGCTGTCGATCCAGGCGCGCTCGCTGCTCGCCGCCGGCATCGCGCTGGCGGCGTTTCTCGGTTTGACCGGGTTCGCGCTCGACCAGGCCGTCTACGAAACCTTGCGCAGTTCCTTGCGCGATCGCCTGCAAAGCTACGTCTACGGTTACCTCGCCGCGTCGGATGTCGCGCGTTCGCGGCGCTGGCTGCCGCCGGACGTATCCCCGGATCCGCGTTTCGATCGTCCCGACGGCGGGCTGTACGCTGGCGTCGTCGGACCGGTGGAGAACAACGGCAAGCTGGCCACGAGCTGGCATTCACCGTCGGCGGCGGCGATGAAGCTGCCGTTCGACGGTACGCTCAAACCGGGCGAGGCGGTGTTCGCCGGACCCGTGCCGGGTGCGGACGCAAATGTATACATGTTCAGCCTCGGCGTAACCTGGGACGTACCCAATCGCGGCGCCGTGAACCTGACCTTGCACGTGGCCGAGGACGCGCGCCTGCTCGCGAACCAGCGCGATGTGTTCCGGCGCAGCCTGTTCGAATACCTCGGCGGTCTCGGCGCGCTGCTGCTGGTGTTGTTGCTGGCGACGTTGCGCTGGAGTCTGCGCCCGCTACGCCGGATTGCCGACGACCTGATGCGGGTCGAGCGCGGCGAGCGCGAGCACCTGTCCACGGCGTATCCGCGCGAACTGGCAGGATTGGCGGTAAACCTCAATCGCTTCATCGATGGCGAGCGCGAGCACCTGGCGCGCTATCGCAACACGCTGTCGGATCTGGCGCACAGCCTGAAGACGCCGCTCGCGGTGATTCGCAACGAACTCGAATCCGGCGCAGGTGGCGAATCGATGCGCTGGACCGTGCTCGAACAATCCGGACGCATGGACCAGATCGTCGCCTACCAGCTTGCGCGCGCGGTGGCTTCGGGGCACTCCACGTTCGCCACGCCGATCGCGCTGCAGCCGCATGCGGAAGAAATCGTCGCCGGCCTGGAAAAAGTCTATGCGGCGAAAAACATCCTGTGCGAATTCGAGATCGACGCGCGTGCGCGCTTTTACGGTGAGCCTGGCGACTTGCTCGAATTGCTCGGCAATCTGCTCGAAAACGCATTCAAGTGGGCACAGCACCAGGTCTTGCTGACCGCGTGTCCCGTAACCGGAATTGGCGCCAAGCGCGATGGTTTGCTGATCGTCGTCGAGGACGATGGTCCCGGCATCGCGCCGGAGAATGTCGATCGAATGTTGCAACGTGGCGTGCGCGGCGACGAACGCGTGCAGGGCCATGGCATCGGCCTGGCCATCGTGCAGGATCTGCTCAAAGCCTATCGCGGAAAGCTCGAAGTCACGCGCTCGGAAACGCTCGGCGGCGCAAAATTCGTGGTGCGCTTCGAGGCGGCGTGATTGCTTCGCCGCACCACTGCCGCTATCGTGCGCGGCATCCCCGCAGTGCGTTTTCGGAGTCAGCCATGTCGATTCGTTTTCTCGCCAGCCTCGCGCTGGTAATGCCCGTTGCGGCGTTTGCCGCGGCGCCCATTGCTGGCGGCTGCGGCAGCCAGGACAAGGTTGCCGCCGCGCAACGGGTCAAGAACACCGCGCACTGGACGACGGCCAGCGAAGAAAACAACTTCGGCTACGACGTGTATCGCGGTGCGAGCGAGAAGGGTCCGTTCGTCAAGCTGACGAAGACGCCAATCCTGGGCAATGGCACCACGCCGGAAACCCACAATTACGAATTTGCGGACGACAGCATCGATCCGTGCAAGGATTACTGGTAC
>JAFEEK010000420.1 GCA_018241165.1 Pseudomonadota bacterium | reverse complement strand
GCCGGCGGCGATGGTGCCGACGCGCGCGAAGCGCTTGCAACCTTGTGCCGCACCTACCGTCCGCCGGTACTGGCCTTCATTCGTGCACGCGGGTACGCAGCCGATGCCATCGATGACCTGGCCCAGGAATTCTTTACCCAGCTCATCGAACACGCCTGGCACGTCGATGCGGATCCGGCACGCGGGCGTTTCCGAGCGTTTCTGCTGATTGCGCTCAAGCGGTTCCTGATCGACGTCGAGGTGCAGACGCGCGCGCAAAAGCGCGGTGGCGGGTTTCGATTCCGTTCCCTGGAACAGGACACAACCGACCCGTCGGGCATTCTCGCCGACGACGACACGCCGGAAGTCGCGTTCGATCAAACCTGGGCCGCTACCGTCATCGACAGCGCGAAACGGCGCCTGCGCGCGGAAGCCGCGGCAGCCGGGAAGCTTGATTTGTACGAACAGCTTTGCGAATTTCTTGGCGAGCGCCCCGACGAGGCCGATTACGAGCGCATAGCCGAAACCTTGCAAATGCGCCGCAATACGCTGGCCGTCGCCGTGCACCGCTTGCGCCATCGCCTGCGCGAGCTGGTGCGCGACGAACTGGCGCAGACGACGGCAAACCGTGCGCAACAAGACGCCGAATGGCGGGATTTACGCCGCAGCTTCGGGCGTATCATGCAGGACGCGGAAGAGAACGGCAGCAAGCCCTTGTAATCCTGTCCGCGGTTTTCGGAATGGATGTGCGACGTCCTGCACGGAAGATTGCGCAATGATCATCGCCTCAAGCCGATCGCACGACCGCTTCGCCACCACGCGATGGTCGGTGGTCATGCACATGGCGGCGTCCCCCGCCGCGGAGGCGCAAGACGCTTTGGCCGAACTGGCGCAGCGTTACTGGTTTCCGGTCTATGCCTACTTGCGCCGATGCGGTCATGCGCCGGACGTCGCGCTGGGCATTGCCGGCGAATTTCTGCAGCGCCTGATGGTGCAAGTCCGCAGCGGATCGTCGGGCGCCGGCTTCGGCCAGTTTCGCAGGTTCCTGCTGGACGAACTCAACCGCTTTCTTGCTTCCGACTGGCGTCAAACGAACCCGACGCGCACCGCGTCGACAATGATCGTGCCTGCCGATCTGGAACAACGCTATCGCGACGAACTGCCGGGAGCGGGCACGCCGGAAAGCGTCTATCAGCGCAGCTTCGCACTGGAAGTGCTCACGCGCGCCGGCAAGCGCCTGCGCAGCGAGGCAAGCCGGCTCGGTCACCTGGATTTATACGAAGCATTGGCACCGTTTCTGGGCAACGACCCGCCGCCGGGCGTACTCGACACACTGGCGCCCGCATTGAGCACGCGCCCGCTTGCCCTGCTGGTCGCACTCAAGCGCTTGCGCAAGCGCTTTCGTGAACTCGTCGGCGAAGAACTCGCCGATACCGTTACCAACGGCGCGGAACTGGCGGCGGAGAACGCCGCCTTGCATGCAATCCTGCGCGAAAGCCGGGCATGAACAAACCCCACGCAACGGTGGTATTGCCGATCGATCCGTTGCACGGCGATTCCGGCCACATCGCGGACCTGGCTTTCGGCAGCATCGCCGGCACCCAGCCCGATTCGCTGTGGGGATCGCTCAGCGAGATTTCCGACCAGCTGCTGATGCTGGATCTGTCCGACCCGAAGCAACGCCGGCTCGGCGATTACGAGCTGGTCGAATTGATCGGCGAAGGCGGCATGGGCGTCGTCTACCGTGCCCGCCAGCAAGGATTGAATCGCGAGGTGGCGGTCAAGCTGCTTGCGGCAGGCCCGTGGGCTTCGCGCGAATTCGTGCAGCGCTTCGTCGACGAGGCGCAAAACGCCGCGCGCATGCAGCACCCGAACATCGTGACGATCTACGAAGTCGGCTCAGCCGAGGAATTGCATTTTTTCTCGATGCGCCTGATTTGCGGCGAGAGCCTTGCCGCCCTTCTCAAACGTGAAGGCCGACTCGATCCACGCCGCGCCGCCACGTTGTTGCGCACCATCGCCGAGGCGGTGGATTACGCGCACCGGCTTGGCGTGCTGCACCTGGACCTCAATCCCGCCAACGTGCTGCTCGACGAAAACGGCGCGCCGAACGTGGCCGATTTCGGATCGGCGCGACGCATGGAAGCCGGGCTCGTGGCGGACAACCACGAGGTCTCCGGCACGCCCAGCTACATGGCGCCGGAACAAGCCGTC
>JAFEEK010000041.1 GCA_018241165.1 Pseudomonadota bacterium | reverse complement strand
TTCCCGGCACCATTGCGCCCAGGTGACTTCGTTGTACATCCCGCCGTCGCGGACAAGGCGCGCCTGGTAGGGCGAGTTGTCGAGCACGGTCTCGTCGATGTCGAGGATCACCGCCGGCGGAAGGTCTTTCGGCGGCGCATCGCGCTCGTCATGCGGCAGCGCATCCCACGACGGATCGGCGAGCGCGGCGGCGAGTTTCTCGCGCGCAACCTTGTAGGTTTCGCGCAAGATCAGGTCGTGCTCGACGGCCGTCTGCGTCCAGGCGACGGCATTGAGATTGTCGTCGGCACCAGACTTCGCGGCGGGGCCCGGGCCCGGCTTTTGTGGTGCGCTCGCGCAGGCAGCGAGCAGCAGAACGGCGAACAGCGGCATGCAGGTTTTGGTACGCATCGAAAAGCTCTCCGGCAAGTGCGCGATTATCGCACCGATACATGACGCACCGGCGTCACTGCGCAAACATCCGGGCAAGTCGCGCGATGTGCGCTGCGGCGGTTTCGTGTTTGACCTGTGCATCCTGCTCGGCGTCGCGACCGTCCCAATGCAGATCGCCCTGCGGCAACTCGGCAAGAAAACGGCTCGGTTCGTTGGCAATGATCTCGCCGTAACGCCGCGAACGCTCGGCGTACGCCAGGCACAGGCGTTCTTTTGCACGCGTGATGCCGACGTAGAACAGGCGGCGTTCTTCGTCCAGGCGGCCTTCGTCGATGCTCGCCGCATGCGGCAAGGTGCCTTGCTCGACGCCGATCAGGTACACGAATCCGAATTCCAGGCCCTTGGCCGAATGCAGGGTCATCAGTCGCACGGCATTGCCGGATTCGTCGCGATCGGCATTCGTGAGCAAGGCGAGCTGCGCGGCGAGATCGCCGGCGCGTCCGCCGTTTCTGCCCACGGCGCGAAACCATGCGCCGAGTTCGGCGATGTTTTCCATGCGTCGCGCGCGCAACGCTTCGTCCTTCGTCTCGGCGCGGATATGCGCCTCGTATCCGGTGCGGCGCAGGATTTCATCGACCAGGTCGGCCGCCGAAAGCGTGCGCATCGCCGACGTCAGCTCGCCGATCAGATGCGCGAATCCGGCAAGCGCGGCGGCGGGTCGCGGCGCGAGTTGCTTCAGCGCTGCGTCGCTGTGCGTTGCGTGCAACATGGACAGGTGCCGCGACTGCGCCAACTCACCGAGTTTTTCCAGCGTCGTCGAGCCGATCTCGCGGCGTGGCACGTTGGCCACGCGCAGAAAAGCCGCATCGTCGTCGGGATTGGCCAGCAGGCGCAGGTAGGCGAGCACATCCTTGACCTCGGCGCGCTCGAAAAACGAGGTCCCACCGGTCAACTGGTACGGCACGCGCAACGCGCGCAATGCTTTTTCGAGCGGCCGCGACTGGTGGTTGCCGCGATACAGCACGGCGAATTCGCTCCACGGCGCCTTGCTCAATTGCTGCTGATGCGCGATGTCGGCCGCGATGCGCTCGGCTTCGTGCTCGTCGTCGCGACAGGCGAGCACGCGAATCGGCGCGCCCTCGCGGTGTTCGCTCCACAGGCGTTTTGCGTGGACATGTGGATTGTGCGCGATCACGGCATTCGCCGCGCGCAGGATACGGCCGCTGCAACGGTAATTCTGCTCGAGCTTGATCACTTTCAACGCCGGATAATCGCGCGCCAATTCGTCGAGATTGCCGGGATTGGCGCCGCGCCAGGCGTAGATCGACTGGTCGTCGTCGCCGACGCAGGTGAACGCACCGCGTTCGCCCGCCAGCATTTTGAGCAGGCGGTATTGCGCGAGATTCGTATCCTGGTATTCGTCCACCAGCAGGTAGCGCAGGCGCTCGCGCCACGCCGCGCGCGCATCGACATCGGATTCGAGCAGGCCCAGCGGCAGCCGGATCAGATCATCGAAATCCACCGCGTTGAATGCGGCCAGCCGCTTCTGATAGCGCGCATAAATATCCGCTGCCTCGCGCTCGCGCGTGCTGCGCGCGGAATCCGCCGCCTGTTCCGGCGTCAGGCCGCTGCCCTTGGCGTTCGAGATCAGGCTGCGCAGCGCGAACATGGCGTCCGCTTTCGCCGCAGCCGGGGCGAGATCCTTGATGATCGCGGCGCTGTCGTCGGCATCGAATACCGAAAATCCGCGTTTGAGTCCCAGCTTGACGTGTTCGACCTGCGCGATCTTCAGGCCCAGCGCATGGAACGTCGCGACCGTGAGTTCGTCCGCCGCCGCGCCCTTGACCAACCGCCCCACGCGCTCGCGCATCTCGCGCGCAGCCTTGTTCGTGAACGTGATCGCCGCGATCTTGCCCGGCTGCATGTGCTTGCGTGCAATCAGGTGCGCGATTTTCTCGGCGATCACGCGGGTCTTGCCGGAACCGGCGCCCGCCAGCACGAGCAGGGGGCCGTCGCTGTATTCGACGGCGGCGCGTTGTTGCGGATTCAGGCTCATCGGCACAAACGAAAAACGGGCGCGCATTGTAACCGCGCGCCCGTGCATTCGTGTCTGTCGCCACGCTTGCCGTGGCGACAGGTTTGCAGCATCGACTCATTGCGCCGGGCACGCTGTACCGGCAATCTGGGTCAGGCGCGAGATCGGGATACTGCCGCTGCCATAGCCGGGTACGGTCGATGTCCAAGTCGCGGTTCCGTTATTGCAATCGCTGAACGTAAATGTCAGCGTGCCCCAGCTGGTCTGCTGGATAGCGTTGGCATCGAATTGCGTCGAGGTCGGGAACTTCGCGCCAGTGAACAGGTACGCCGGCACCGTGACCGTGCTGGACGTCGCATCGTACGGCCCGTAGGCAAAGATCCAGTTCTGTGCGCTGCCATCTGGCGTGTACGCATACCAATAGACGTCGAGCAGGTTCTGGCCGGCAGTGGAACTGGCCTGACTGGTGAATTCCAGCTCGTAACCGTGGCCGGCCTGGCTTGGGTTGTACCAGTTGCCGGACATATAGCCACCCAGCGCGATTGCAGGCGTCGTGGCTACCGATTTGATCGTGATGATTCCCGACATACCAACCCCTCCCGGGCCACCGTGCGGGGCACAAAAGAATCGGGACGTACCAGCAGCAGTGAAGGTATGCGAAAACGACCATTTGGCAGACGACGGAGTACCGTTGACATATGAGTTGTCGTCGGCCACGACATTGTGGTAACCGCCCCCGTTCACCCAGGTCACCGTATCGCCAACATTGATCGTCACTGATGGTGGATCGAATTCGAAATTGCTCGCGGTAATCGTGTACGTGGCGGCCTGGGCCGCAATTGGCGACAGAGCCAACAGCAGAATTTTCCATATCGATTTCAACATGATGGCACTCCTCATTCATACCCAAAGAAACGAAACGGCTTAGCGCAAGCCGAAAACCGCCATCCGCCGGCGGTGCCTGTATTCCCTGTTTCGTAAATTGCCGGCGGGAATTACATGCCGCGGGCCGAAGCCGGCCGGACTGCACCGGACATTGCGGCGTCGCAATCCTCGCTCACGCTCCGGAGCCGGGTCTTTAGAAGAACCTTATGGATTGCTTTGGAATACCTTTGGAGAGCTCTCGCACCACCGGCGCGGTCGAAGCCTGATCTTCAGTTGCCGGGCGCGCGCCGCTACACTGCGCCTTCGTCACGCGCGGACCGGCCATGGCCAAGCTGTACTTCTATTACTCGGCGATGAACGCCGGCAAGACCACGACGCTGCTGCAAAGCGCGCACAACTATCGCGAACGCGGCATGCGCACGTTGATCCTGACCCCGCAACTCGACGATCGCCATGGCCGCGGCGTGGTCGCCTCGCGCATCGGCCTGAAGGCGCGCGGGCGCGTGTTCTCACGCAACGAAGACCTGTTCGACCTGGTGCGCGAGGACATCGCCGCGAACGGCGCCCTGCACTGCGTGCTGGTGGACGAGGCGCAGTTTCTGAACAAATCGCAGGCGTGGCAGTTGTCCGACGTGGTCGACAAGCTGCGCATCCCCGTGCTCGCCTACGGCCTGCGCACGGATTTTCGCGGCGAACCGTTCGAGGGCAGCCAGTACCTGCTCGCCTGGGCCGACGAGCTGGCCGAGATCAAGACCATCTGCCACAGCGGCAAGAAGGCAACGATGGTGGTGCGCGTGGACGACCACGGCCGCGCCGTCACCGAAGGCCCGCAGGTCGAGATCGGCGGCAACGAGCGCTACGTGTCGGTCAGCCGCGCCGAGTTCAAGAAGATCGTGCGCGGCGAAGGCCGCATCGAGTTGCACCAGCCGGCTTTGCCGCTGGGCGAAAGGAAATCGTGAAGTTCAGCGCTGGCAGCGCGGACAGTAAAACGTGCTGCGCTGGCCGAGCACGATGGCGCGGATTGGCGTAGCGCAGACCTTGCACGCTTCGCCGGCGCGGCCATACACGAACAGTTCCTGCTCGAAATAGCCAGGCGTGCCGTCGGGGCTGATGAAATCGCGCAAGGTCGTGCCGCCGCGCGTGATCGCGTAGGCGAGGATGCGCCGGACTTCATCCGCCAGTCGCGCGTAACGCGCCCGCGACACCGAACCTGCCGCGCGCTGCGGATGGATGCCGGCCGCAAACAGCGCTTCGGCGGCGTAGATGTTGCCGACGCCGACGACGACGTGCTGGTCCATCAGGAATGTTTTCACCGGTGCGCTGCGGCCACGCGATGCGCGCCAAAGATAATCGCCTTCGAAATCCGCGCCGAGTGGTTCGGGTCCGAGTTCGGCAAGCAGCGGATGTATTGCGCCAGGCTTCTGCCAAAGCATGCAACCGAAGCGGCGCGGATCGGTGAAACGCAGGATGCGCCCCGACGACAGGCGCCAGTCGACGTGATCGTGCGCGCCGGGCGGCGTATCGAGGGGCAGGATGCGCAACGAGCCGGACATGCCCAGGTGTAGTACCGCACTGCCCACGCTGGTATGCGCCAGAATATACTTTGCGCGCCTTTCCACATTTTCAATTTTCTGGCCGGGCAGGGCGCGGCGCAGCGCCAGTGGAATCGGCCAGCGCAGGCGCGGCTGGCGCACGATGAGTTCCTCGACGCGGCGACCGACAAGATGCGGCGCGATGCCGCGCACGGTGGTTTCGACTTCGGGTAACTCGGGCATGATCGAATGGACTCTCAAACTACCGTCATTCCGGACAAGCCCGCGTAGCGGGCGCGATCCGGAATCCAGTGACTTTGCCTCGTTGTCCATTCAAGAGCAAAAGTCGCTGGATTCCCGCTTTCGCGGG
This sequence comes from Pseudomonadota bacterium, assembly GCA_018241165.1. Classification (GTDB taxonomy): domain Bacteria; phylum Pseudomonadota; class Gammaproteobacteria; order Xanthomonadales; family Rhodanobacteraceae; genus Rudaea. Next base: position 2,030 of record JAFEEK010000041.1, on the reverse strand, counting down.
AATGACGAGCATCAATTTCCGACATCAGGATGTGCCAATTCGCTTTCCGGCGACTCCAGCAATCGCGCGCTGAAGCGATCCGGCACGCGTAGCAGCTCATTGCCGATGCGCACGTAGCGGTCGTGGTCGATGGGGTCCTCGCCGCCGATATCGATGCGCGTGGCGTCGGCAGTCACCGTCATCTGCGGCGGATCGAGTCCGAGTTTGCCCGCGTCGTAATCGGCAAGCTTCGCGCGCGTGCGCACCGGCGCTTGCACGACCGCAAGCAGGCGCGCGACGGCCTCGGGATTGGCCTTCGCATCATGCGGTTGCTTCATCCACCACACGCCACCGACGCGCGCGAAGACGCGTGTCGTGCAGGATCGACAGCGGATTTCCAGATGCGTCACGCTGGCCGGATCGAGTTGCGTGACGGGCTGCGGCGCAAGTCCGCGTTCACGCACAAGTTCCGCGTACACCGCCGCGCCCAGCGCAATCGCGACGACGGCGAGGATCAACAGGCTGCGCGTGGATTTGCGCATGTCACGCCCGCCGGCGACGCCACCAGATCGACCCACCAATGATTGCCAACAGCAACGGCAACACGATGAGAAAACCCAGGCCGATCACGCCAAGCGCGCGCTGCGAAATCCGCAAACGATTGTCCGGCGCGCCCTTGTCGGGGATGTCGATCAGCGCGTCGTCGGCCAGCAGCCAGTCGAATACGCGCTGGCCGAATTCGCGATTGCCGCCGTTGCCAAGAAATGCGTTGGACAGGAAATCGCCGTCGCCGATCACGACCACGCGCTGCTCGGCCTTGTCCGGGCTGGGCGACAGCCGGCTCAGGGCGACGCCGATGTCCAGCGGCCCGGGAATCTCGCCCTTGTCCGCGTCGTAGGCGATCGTCGCCGTATCGCCTTGTTGCGGAATCGGGCCCAGGCGCGTCCACGACTTGGCGCTGGTACGCAACAGCGACTGCACCTTCCATTGCGTGCCGCTGACCACACCGAGCGCGGCCGACTGCGGAAACAAGGTCGTCAGCGAAAAATCACGCGTGATCGCGCTCGCCGGATACTTCGTGAGCGCGACGAAACTCGGATCGCCGATGCCGAATGCCGCGCCGGCGCCATCGACCACGGTGCCGTCGAGCACGCGCAGCGACAGCGTCTTCGCAAGCGCGCCCGTGCCCATGTCCTGCCCGGGCTCGACCAGCCACAGGAAATTGCCGCCGCGCCCGAGGTAGTCGTCGATCTCGGCCACGACCGGCGCGGCGAGCGGCACCTGCGGGCTCGCCAGCACCAGCACATCGACGTTCTGCGGGATGTGCATGCCGGCGGTCAGGGTGAGGATCATGGTGCGCACGCCCTGCTCGGTGAGCAGTGCGCCGAAATTGCCCAGGTCCGCATTCGCCTTGCCGTCGGGCTTGCGCTCGCCGTCGCCAGCGAGGAATGCAGCCAGGCGCACGCGCGTGCGCGCCAGGCGCACCAGCGCGTTGTCGAACTCGCGCTCGGTCAGCACCTTCAATTGCTCGTTGTGTTCCTTGTAGCGGATGTCCAATTCGCCGTCGATGGTGATGCCGGCCGCGCGCGTGGCGGCGGGATCTGCATCCGGGTCGACGAAACGCAACGAAATGTCGGGCTTGATGTGCTGGTAACGCGCGACGAAATCGGCGATGGCGGCGCGCAATTGCGCGTCCTGTCCGGAGTAGGAAACAATCGTCACGGGCGCATCGAGGCGATGCAGCAATTCGACCGTGCGCGCGTCCAGGCTCGAACGCTGCGCGTAGCTGAAGTCGTGCTGCCAGCCAAATCGCGTGGACAGGAACGCGACGCACAACGCAGCGGCGACGAGCAGCACGGCGAAGGCGATGCCGGCAAGGCGTGCGCGCATCAGCCGCGCTCCCGTTCGGAGTCGAGACGGCGCGCAGCCAGGGTCAGCGCAACCCCAACGATCAGCGCGAAATAGACGACGTCCACGCTCGCCACGATGCCGCGCAGGAACGGCTCCAGGTGCGTGGGCAGCGCGAGGTAATTGATGAAAGCGCTGCTCAC
>JAFEEK010000419.1 GCA_018241165.1 Pseudomonadota bacterium | reverse complement strand
GCGTCCGCCGGAACCGTTGCCGGAATCATCGCGATGCAATCGACCGGGCAGGGCGCGATGCACAGCTCGCAGCCGGTGCACTCGTCGGCAAGGATCGTGTGCATGAGCTTCGACGCGCCGACGATGGCGTCGACCGGGCACGCCTGGATGCATTTGGTGCAACCGATGCAGACCGCTTCGTCGATGAACGCGATTTCGCGCGGCTTCTCCACGCCGTTCGCGGGATTCAAAGGCAATGGCTTGCGATCGAGCAAATCCGCCAATGCGGCAATGCCGGCCGCGCCGCCGGGCGGGCACTGGTTGATGTCGGCTTTGCCGGCGACGACAGCGCTTGCGTAATCCCGGCACGATGGATAGCCGCAGCGCGTGCATTGCGTTTGCGGCAGCAGGGCGTCGATGCGGTCGGCGAGGTTCATGCCGATTCGATCCACCCGTTACTTCACCGGCATGCCCGACTTCGCGCCGGCGTCGGCATCGAGCAGATGCAGGTCGCTGCCGCCGCTGCCGGCGGAAAGGATCATGCCTTCGGACACGCCAAAGCGCATCTTGCGCGGGGCGAGGTTGGCGATGAACACGACCTTGCGGCCGACGAGCTTTTCCGGCTCCGCATACGCGGCGCGGATGCCGGAAAAAATCTGGCGCTGGCCGAGTTCGCCGGCGTCGAGCAGGAAGCGCAGCAGCTTGTCCGAGCCATCGACGAATCCGCATTCGAGCACGGTCGCTATGCGCAGGTCGAGTTTGGCGAAATCGTCGATGCCGATCGTCGGTGTCGCGCCCGACGGTGTTGCGACTGGCGCAGCAGGCGCGGCATCCGCTTTTCCCCCTCTCCCGCTGGCGGGAGAGGGTTGGGGTGAGGGTGGCACGGCCGCGGCAGCGTTTGGTTGCAGGTTTTCCTTCGAGGCTTCGATCATGGCTTCGATCTTCTTGGTGTCGATGCGCGTTGCGAGCGCGGAGAATTCGCGGATGGCTGTGCGAAGGCGCGGCTGCATGGCGGCGTCGAAACCGGCGTGCGCTTCGTCGAGAAACGCGAACGCGCGCGCTGCGATTGCAGGAACCACCGGCGCCAGCCAGATCGTGAGCAGTCGAAAATAATTGATCGCCAGCGTGCACACGACATGCAGCGCGTCGCGTCTGGATTCGTCCTTCGCCATTGTCCACGGCGCGTTCGCGGCAACGTAGGCATTGGCCTCGTCGGCAACTTCGATGACCAGGCGCATCGCGGCGGCGTAGTCGCGAGCTTCGTACAACGCGACGCAGGCGGAGAGCTTCTGCGCAGCGGCGGCATAGGCAGCGGATTCGCTCGCGGGCAGTTGCGCGGCGAGCTTGCCGCCGAAAGACTTGTGCACGAATCCCGCGCAGCGGCTGGCGATGTTCACCCACTTGCCGACGAGGTGCGAATTCACGCGGTCCTCGAACGCCTTCATGTCGAGATCCACATCGGCCAGCGTCGGGCCGAGTTGGGT
>JAFEEK010000418.1 GCA_018241165.1 Pseudomonadota bacterium | reverse complement strand
GAGGAACAACAGCGTGCTGAGCAGGATCAGCGCGAGGATGAAAGTGACGATCATGGGCGCACCACCGTTTGAGCCGGTCGAACGCCTATCATCCGCCGCGATCGCGGAAAAGCAAGGTTATTGCGTGTTGCGCAGGTCGGCGTTGTTGAAGTTGAACTGCAGGTACAGCACGTTCGCGTTGCCGGAAGCGTCGAAGCGGACGCGGCATTCGTAAGATTGCTTGTCCTCGCTCGGCAAGCCCTTGTCCATGACGATCGTGGATGTGAGCAGCACGGTGTCGGCGGATTCCGTCTTCGCGTGCGCGGCCAGATCCTTGAGGTCGACCGCGAAACTGCGGCCGTTCATGCGCTTGCCGATTTCCGCGCTACATGCGTTTGCCGCGGTGTCGTTGCGGCTGGGGCTGCATGCGCCCAGCCCAAGCACGCAGACGAGCGGGAGAAGTATTCGTGTGCGCATCTTGCCCTCCCGAGCGCAATGCCGTCGATGACGGTGCAAGCATGGTATGCCCGGCGCGTGAACGCAAGCATTGACGCGGATCAGCCGCCGCCCAGCGACGCTCGTGCCGCCATGGAAATCGCCGGCAACCAGCGCGCATACATCGCGGCGGACGGATGCAGACCGTCTGCGACGAGCATGTCGGCGGCGTCGCCGCGATCGCGGGAGGTTGCCGTGATGTCTGCGTAACGGGCGTGCAAGGCCGTGGAAACGTTCGCGGCCACGGCATTGAACGCGTCGATTTCACGGGCGATTTGCGCCACGTCGCGCCCGCTTTCCGCACCAAAACGCGTCACGCCCCAATCGGGAATGGACACGACAACGACGCGTCGCGCGTCGCCCCCAGCCAGCGCGATCGCGCGTTCGAGCAGGGCGCGGAATTCGGTTCGATAGTTTTCCGGATCGCGACCGCGGTACTGGTTGTTGACGCCGATCAGCAGCGTGACCAGTGCATACGGCGGATGGAACGTGCGTGCTTCCATCGCGGCGGAAAGCTCATCCGTGGTCCAGCCGGTGCGTGCGAGGACTTCCGGCGTACCCAGATGCAGCGCGGCAGCGAGTTGATGCGGCCAGTTTTCGTTCGACGCGACGCCTTCACCGATGGTGTACGAATCGCCGAGCGCCAGGAATCGCGGCGGCG
>JAFEEK010000417.1 GCA_018241165.1 Pseudomonadota bacterium | reverse complement strand
TTGCTCAAGCGCGGCGACGGAACGATATTCGGCGGCACCTTGTCCGGAATCATCGGCTTCGATCCGGAACACATTGTGGAAAATGCAGCATCGCCGCCGCCGCGCCTGGATCGCATCGTCGTGCGTCGCGATGGCCGCGATCGCGAGGTCGCGGTTCCGGCGGGCGCGATCGACATGGACTGGAAAGATCGCGACCTGCGCATCACCGCGCGCATCCCGGCGTTTGCCGATCCGGCGGCGCATCGCTACGAATGGAAACTTGACGGTTTCGATGCCGGCTGGATCGCGGGCAACGCGCATGGCGAACGCGAATACGCACAACTGCCGGCCGGCGACTATGCCTTGCGCGTGCGCGGCGCGAACGCCGCGGGTGCGTGGAGCGAAGCGGCGGCACCGCTGGCGATCCGCGTCGCCGCGCCGCCGTGGGCGCGGTCGTGGGCATTCGCGTTGTACGCAACGGCGGGCATTCTGGCGCTGCTGGCCGGCATGCGCGCGTATCGCCGGCGCCTGAAGCGCCGCCACGCCTGGGAACTGGCCAAGCAGCAACGCGCGTTCGCCGAGCAGGAAAGCGCAGCCAAATCGAACTTCCTGGCGACCATGGGCCACGAGATCCGCACGCCGATGACCGGTGTGCTAGGCATGACCGAACTGCTCCTGCGCAGCGACCTGGATTCGTCGCAACACGGCTATGCGCAGGCGATCCAGGATTCCGGGCGCCTGCTGTTGCGCCTGGTCAACGACTCGCTGGACCTGGCGCGCATCGAGGCCGGCAAGCTGCAGCTGGAAATCGCGCCATTCGATTTGCAAGGCCTTCTGCGCCAGGTCGAGGCGCTGGCGCAGCCGCAGGCGACGCATCGCGGGTTGTCGTGGTCGTTGTCGATCGCGGGCCATGCGCCGCGCTGGCTGCTTGGCGACGCATTGCGCATCGAGCAGATCCTGCTCAATCTCGTGCAGAACGCGATCAAGTTCACCGAGCGTGGCGGCGTCAAATTGACCGCCAGCGGTTGCGTCGATGGCGGTGTCGTGTTTCGCGTCATCGACACCGGGCCGGGTATTTCGGCTGCGCAGCACGAACGGCTGTTCCAGCGCTTCGAGCAGGCCGATGGCCCGCAGCGCCGGTCCGGCAGCGGCCTGGGCCTTGCGATCTGTCGCGAACTGGTCGCGCACATGGGCGGCACGCTCGAGATCGACAGCGCAACGGGCCAGGGCAGCGTGTTCCGCGTTGCATTGCCGCTGGCGGAATCGCCGCCGCCGGAAAGTTCACAACGCGGCGAAGTGGAAAATGTCGCATCGGCCGCGGGTGGTCCTCTGCGAGTCCTGCTGGTCGAGGACGATGCCACTGCCGCCACGGCGATATCCGGGCTGTTGCAGGCGCAAAAGCATGCCGTGACGCATGCCGCGAATGGCCTGGTGGCGCTCTCGGAACTGGAATCCGCGCCTTTCGATGTCGTCCTGATCGACCTCGACCTGCCCGGCGTCGACGGCCTGACCCTGGCGCGCATGATCCGTGCGCGGGAAACAAAAGACGCGTTGCCGCGCCGGCGCCTGGTCGGCATCAGCGCGCGTTCGCGCGGCGACGAGGATGCGCAATGCCGCGCTGCCGGCATGGATGCGTTCGTGCGCAAGCCGGTGACGGGCGCGATGCTGGCGCAGGTGTTGACGGATTCCCAGTCAGCGCGCGCTTAGTCCGTGCACCGCCTCGATCAGCACGCCAAGGCGCTCGGGATCGACATCCGGCGTGATGCCGTGGCCGAGGTTGAAGATGTGGCCGGGATGCGGGCCGAAACTGTCCAGTACTCTTTTTACTTCGCCACGGATCGCATCGGGGCTTGCGTGCAGGACTGCCGGATCGAGGTTGCCCTGCAACGCGACGCGATTGCCGACGCGCGCGCGCGCGTCGCCGAGCGCGATCGTCCAGTCCAGGCCGAGTGCAGCGCAGCCGGTGTCGGCGAGGGATTCCAGGTGCGAATTCGCGCCCTTGCTGAACAGGATCAGCGGAATGGATTTTGCCGCATTGTTGCTTTGTAAACTTTGTGCGATCCGGGCGAGATAGCGCAGGCTGAATTCGCGGAACATCTCCGGCGCCAGCAGTCCGCCCCAGGTGTCGAACACCATCAGCGCCTGTGCGCCGGCTGCGGCCTGCGCGGCGAGATAAACG
>JAFEEK010000416.1 GCA_018241165.1 Pseudomonadota bacterium | reverse complement strand
TCGCCGCCGGCGAGAAGCACCACGCTCCATTGCGTCGAGTTGAATTTGGCCATTCCCTTTTCCGGTCGCGGCGATCCTAACTCAGCGCGTGCGTGCGACCGCCATCGACCGCGATGCTGACGCCGTTGACGTAGGCCGCCGCCGGCGTGCACAGGAACGCGACGACCGCGGCGACTTCAGCGGCGTCGGCGAAACGTCCAACGGGCACTGCCGCGAGCAAGCTGCGTGCGACATCATCTTCGGACTGACCCGATTTTTTCGCGTTCGCCGCGATCAGGCCGGTGAGTCGCTGCGTCTGGGTGAAACCCGGCAGTACGTTGTTGACGGTAATGCCGCAAGGCGCCAGTTCCCGCGAGCACGTCTTGGCCCAGCCGGCGACGGCGGCGCGCACGGTGTTGGAAACGCCGAGGTTGTCGATCGGTTCCTTGACCGAAGTCGAGATGACGTTGACGACGCGGCCGAATCCGGCCGCGCGCATACCCGGCAACACGGCCTGCAGCGCGGACTGATTGGCCAGCAAATGCTGACGGAAGGCGTTTGTATAATCTTCCACTTTTGCGGAATGTGCCGGGCCGCCGGGTGGGCCACCGCTGTTGTTGACCAGGATCTGCACGGGCCTGGCGCGTACGCACGCTGCGATCGCGGCGGCGTAGGCGGGAGTGTCGTTCGCGTCGGCGACGACGAGGTCGTGCGTCTGCGCGGCATGCGTCTTCGGCAATCCGTCGACGACCGCTTGCAGCGTATCGTGCAAACGCGCCAGCACGGTCACATCGGCGCCCAGTTGCGCCAGTTCGATGGCGGCTGCGCGTCCGATGCCTTGCGAGCCGCCGCAGACGAGGGCGTGCCGGCCTTGCAAATCCAGATTCATCAGGCGTGGCCTCGCGCGAGTTTTTCCGTCATCAGCGGCACCAGTTCCTCGTCGGACTCCGCTTCCGGCGCCATGATGGAATCGAGGTCGAGCCCCATCAGCTCGGCATCGTCTTCGTCCAGTCCGTCGAGTGCGCGGAATTCGGCGTCGAGCAAGGCCATGCGCGCGCTGTCCTCGTCGTCGTAGACCAGGGTTTCGCCGCGCGCGTCGAAAACCTGCGTATTGCCGGATTCGAGCACGCGTAGCCGTGCCCATACCAGTGTGTCGCCAGGCGCGGCGAGCCACCATTGGTCGTCGGGTGTGGACATGATCAGAACTCCGCCGATCCCGGCACGCGCGGGTAGGGGATGGCGTCGCGGATGTTGGTGAGGCCGCACACGTACACCACAAGGCGCTCGAAGCCGAGGCCGAAGCCGGCGTGCGGTACCGTGCCGTAGCGGCGGAAGTCTCGATACCACTGGTAGTGCGCAGGATCGAGCTTGAACTGGCGCATGCGCGCATCGAGCACGTCGAGGCGTTCCTCGCGCTGCGAGCCGCCGATGATCTCGCCGATGCCGGGCGCGAGCACGTCCATCGCGGCGACGGTCTTGCCGTCGTCGTTCAGGCGCATGTAGAACGCCTTGATCGCCTCGGGATAATTCATCAC
>JAFEEK010000415.1 GCA_018241165.1 Pseudomonadota bacterium | reverse complement strand
TATCCGTTTCAGGGTATCGGCACCGCGCTTGCGCCGGCGCTGGTTCCGGTCGCCTTCGCCAACTGCGCGCGCAATCGCTCGCTGGATTGCGAAAACCTCATCGTTGGCGGCCTCAATCTCGTCGTCGCCAGCGCCGAGTACGAGTACTACTTCACGCCGAATTGGGGCGTGGCCACGTTTGTGGATGCCGGCGATGCGTTCAACTCCTTCGCCACGTACCGCAACCGCATCGGCACGGGTTTCGGTCTGCGCTACCGCTCGCCAGTCGGCATGATCCGCGTGGACCTGGGGTTTCCGGTAAACGATCCGGATAACCGGCATGGCGTCGAACTGCACCTCGTGATCGGGCCGGATCTATGAGCGGGCGCGGGCGAAAAATCCTGAAATGGATCGGCATCGCGTTGGCGGCGCTGCTGGTCGCGGCGCTGGGCTTCGGCTACTGGCTGCTGGCGACCGCGCCGGGCGCGCGCTTTGCGATCGAACGCGCGAAAAGTGCGCTTGGCGGCAAGGTTGCGCTCGCCCGCTTCAACGGCACGCTGGGCGGACCGCTCGAATTGCACGATCTCCAATACCAGGACGCCGCCGCGGGCGTGCGCGTCAAGATTCGGGAGTTGAAGCTCGACTACGGATTCTGGGGCCTGCTGCGCAAAACCCTGCATGTGCGCAACTTGAACATCGACGGCGTCACCGTCGCGCTGACGACAATGCCGCCAGCGGCCGCTCACGCTGCGCCGCCCACGCTGGCGCAACTGCTGGTGCCGCCGCTCGACATCCTGCTCGATCGCGCGCATGTGGGATCGTTGAGCATCTCGCACGATGGCAAGCCCGTGTTCGCCATCGACAGCCTCGATGTCGCGGCGACGTGGACGGCATCGGCACTGACCATCGGGCAGTTCAAGTTGCGCGCGCCGGACGGCAAGGTCGATCTTGACGGTGCGATGACCTCGTATCCAAACGCCGCCGGCAGCGGCAAGCTCGACTTCGACTGGAAAATTCCGGCCGGTCAAGATGCGCCGCCGCTGCGCGCGGCAGGAACGGTCGATGTGAACAACGACGGCAAGCAGGCGCATTTCACGCTGGCATTGGGCGAGCCGATTCAGGCCCATGCCACAGCCACGCTGGCAGCGAACGATGCCGCTTTGCCGTGGACGCTCGCTGTCGATGTGCCCGATTTCGATCCGGGGAAGCTTGTTAAGGCAGAAGCGCTGCAAGGGCTCGGGTTGAAGCTGTCCGGCAGTGTCAACGCCGACGGCAATTCCGAAAAATTCCACGCCGAAGGAAATCTGTCGATAGGCACGCCCGGACAACCCGCGGATCTGGCGTTCCGGCTCGATGGCACGCCGCAGAAGATCACGCTCGGCCAGCTCGCCCTGAAGCAACCCAACGGCGGACTCGATGCCGCGGGCGAGATCATGCTGAAACCGCGCATCGACTGGAATCTGGAAGCCAGCGCGGTGCGGTTCGATCCCGGCGCCTTCGTTCGCGACTGGCCCGGCGCCGTCGATTTCCATTTGTCCACAAAAGGAAATGTGGACAATAACGGCCCGGAGGGTACGCTCACGCTCGACCGCCTCGGCGGCAGGCTGCGCCAGCGATCATTGTCCGGCAGCGGCGAAGTTGCGTTCGCGCCGCCGCTGCGCCTCAGCGGCAAGCTGAATCTGGCGTCGGGACAAAGTCGCATCGCGATCATCGGCAAGGGCGGGACGGCCCGGGACGCGCCGACCGATCTTGCGCTGGACCTGGACATCGCCAGCCTCGGCGATTGGCTGCCGAAGGCGCGAGGCAGCGTGCGCGGCGCGATTGCCGTCAACGGGAACTATCCCCGTCTCAATGCAAGCGGCAAGCTGCGCGGCAGCGGGATCGCCGGCGGCGATACACATCTGCAAGAGTTCGCGCTTGGCTTCGACGTGCGCGATCTGGACGCGCCGAGCGGCAAATTCACTCTCGACGCGAAAGCGCTCGGCATCGGCGGTTACACCTTCGACTCCGTCAAGCTCGACGCCCACGGTAGTCGCAGCGCCCACCAGCTCACGCTCGTCCTCGACGGCAAGCCGCTGGCGCTTGATCTCGCCTTGGACGGCGCACTGACGCCAGGCAAGCCCGGCAACGACTGGCACGGCACGCTCCAGACGCTGACGTTGCGTCCACAAGGCCTGCCGCAATGGTCGCTGGCGCAGCCGGCGGCCCTGTCTTACGTCGATGGTGGATTCGCGATGAAGGAGACATGCCTGCAAACCGACGTGGCGAGCGTTTGCGGACAGGCATCGCAAGATCGCAAAGCCGGGACACATGCGAAATTCCGCCTTGAACACCTGCCACTGGCGATGCTGGCAAG
>JAFEEK010000414.1 GCA_018241165.1 Pseudomonadota bacterium | reverse complement strand
GCGTAATCCATGCCGAGGAACTTGTCGAGCAGGCGCTTGCCGTCGTGCAGGACGAGATTGAATGCGACGAGTTTGTCGCCAAGCCAGTAGGTGGCGCAACTCGCGCGCCCGGCCATCCCGCGCAGTACGTTGTGGAAGTATTCCGACGTGAGTTCCTCGAAACTGAATTGCGCGTTCGCGTGCGTGGATTTGTACAGGCGCATGACTTCGCCTTCGATGCCGTCGATGCCGATGCGCCATTCGACGCGCAATCCGCCTGCACCCTTCAATTTGCGGCGGATGTCCTTGCGTGTGGCCTTGCTGAGCGTTGCGAGGTATTCGTCGATGTTGGAGAACTTCACGTCCAGGAATGCGGTCGGCAGGCCCGGCTGGCGGCGCAATCCGTGTGCCTTTGCCGCTGCGGCCCACAGTGCATCCTGCGCGGCAGTCGCGTCCTTGACCGCGATCATGCGCACGCGGTTTCCCCTGGCGAAGGATTCCGCTTTCGCGAGGATGGCATCGAGCAGGCGCTGCTGTTCGTCCGCTGGCACGCCGGGCGCAAAGCCGAGGTGGCAAATTTCCGAAACCGGCGAGCCCAGCGACAGCATCTTCTGGCGCAGCAGGCGCGGGAAATGGCGGGTCAGCCAATCGGCAAAGCGCTTGAGCCCGCCGCTCAGGGTCGTGTCGAGGCGATAGTCCGTGACGAAGGCCGGCGCCGCGGCGCGCAGCAAACCGGCTGCATCGCGCACGCCGAAGTACAGCCAGGAAAAGTCCGGCAGGCCGGATTTCTCGACCGCGCGGTAATAGCTCCAGTCCTCGAGTTCGTCCGGGAACAGCCGGTCCCATTCCTCGCGACCGAAGGCCTCGATGGAATCGACGACGATGGCTTCCATCAATCGGCGACGGCGACGGCAGGCGCCGATTCGGGCATGGTGACGAATTGCGTGGCGGCGACCTGGTTGAAGAAGCGCGTGGTGCGGTCGATGACGAGGTTGCGCTCCTGGTCGACGGTGATCATGTGGTAGCTGTTCTCCAGCAGCACG
>JAFEEK010000413.1 GCA_018241165.1 Pseudomonadota bacterium | reverse complement strand
TTCGCGCATCGCCGCCCACGTGGCGACGGCATCGTGGCCGAGCGCGGTAACCGCGCCCATGCCGGTGATGGCGACACGTCGCATCGCCGGGTTCAGCCCGCCGCTGGCGGCGGCGCGGCTTTATCGGCGACGAGTTTTTCCACCGCGTCGATCAGGCCCTTGACCGATTCGGTGTCGAAGTTCGGGTCGCGGTCGGGCATCTGGATCTTGTAGTGATCCTCGATCTCGAAAATGATCTGTACCGCGTCCAGCGACTGGATGTTGAGATCCTTCAGCGTGGAACCGGGCTTGATCGTGGCGATATCGATGCCGGCTTCCTTGGAAATGATGCCGAAAACGGTGTCCTGGACTTCGCTCATGGGAATCTCCGAAATGCGCCAAATCTTGAGTGCGCGTAGCTTAACTTGCGCCGCTATCGGCGTCATCTTTTCCGAGCGCCAGGATGCCGCCGACGATGATGGCGCAGCCAAGCAGTTGCCAGAATCCGATGCGTTCGCCGAACACCAGCCACGAGGCGATCATGACCGCGACGAAGACGATCGCGCTGGTCGTGAACGCGGCCGACAGCGCGGTCCTGCGCAAGATCGTCATCCACACGCCGAACGCGCCGATGTAGCAGGCGATCGCGATCCAGGTCCATGGTGTTGCCAGGGTGCGCGCAAACGCGGTCGGCGAGAAATTGAAGTCGGGATTGTCCAGCCCCGACATCTTGAGCGAGATCTGGCACAGGGTTTCGAAGCCGAGCAGCATCAGCCAGGCGACCCAGGCGCCACGGATGATGTGGTTGCCGTTCACGTTGCGGAATCCTTGAGCAAGGCCGCGAGTTCCGGGTCGTGCCGGTCGAAGCGCGCGATGCGTTCGACCAGCGCAAAGATCGCGTCGACGATGCGGTTGCGATGCCGGTACCACAGCCAGTTCGCGGACAGGCGGCTGCCGAGGCGGCGCTTGAGCGCGTGCAGGCCCTGGCCGCTCTGGTACAAGGCGAGTTTCAGGTCGATGCAGCGGCGCACGTTCTCGATCCAGGTATAGAAGTATAAATTGTATTC
>JAFEEK010000412.1 GCA_018241165.1 Pseudomonadota bacterium | reverse complement strand
GGACCATATCGATCTCGTGGAGCTGATCCCGAACGGGAGCGGCGGTTGGATGAAGCGCCAGGCGTCCATCGCGCTGGGCGAGAAATAGACGACCCATTGGGGGTAACTAGAGATGACCATGACAGTTGCTGACTTCCAGGGACGTACGTCCAGACCCGAAACTTCCGCGCGCAAACGCCGCGGTTTGGCATGGATGCTCATGCTGCTCGGGAGCGTTCTGACGACGAACGTGCTCGCCCAGAACACCTTGCAGGACATCACCTACGCGCCGCTATCCGGCGACAAGGTGCAGATCACCCTGCAATTTGCCGCGCCGGTGACAGAGCCGCAGATCTTCACGACGCAGAATCCCGCGCGCATTGCCGTCGACATTCCGGATACGCACAATGCAATGACCAAGCGTCGCATCGACATCAACACTGGCGCGACGCAATCGGTTACGGCAGTGGAGGCCGCGGGGCGCACGCGCGTCGTCGTGGACTTGTTCCACAACGCCGGATACGAAACCCGCAAGGAAGGCAACAACTACATCCTGACCGTCAACAACACGATGTCGGGCGGCGCCGCTTCGGCGACAGCGGCCGCAGTCGCTGCTACCGACCAGACCAAATCGGCCGTGGCCAATGGCATGGAAATCACAAATGTCGATTTTCGCCGCGGTCAGCACGGCGAGGGTCGCATCATCGTAACCTTCAGTGGCCAAGGCGCGGGCGTCGACCTGCAGCGCATGGGCGACAAGATCGATGTGAACATGTACAACGTCAAGCTGCCAGACCAGCTTGCGCAGAAGCTTGACGTGCTCGACTTTGCGACCCCGGTGAAGTCCATCGAAACGCATCGCAAAGGCGGCGGCGTGGAAATGGAAATAACCGCCGGCGGTTCGTTCGACCAGCTTGCTTATCAATCGGGCAACGAATACATCATTGAAGTCTCGCCCAAGAAGGAAGAGGCGAAAGTCGATCCGAACGCGCCGCCCGTGTATTCCGGCAACCGCGTGACGTTCAACTTCCAGGACATTCCCACACGCTCGGTGCTGCAACTGATTGCCGACGTATCCGATTTGAACATCGTGGTATCCGATTCGGTTGGCGGCAATGTCACCTTGCGCCTGATCAACGTGCCATGGGACCAGGCCCTCGATCTGGTGCTGCAGACCAAGGGACTGGACAAGCGTCAGAATGGAAACGTGATCTGGATCGCGCCGCAGCAAGAGATCGCCACGCGCGAACAAGCCATAGCCGAAGCTCACCAGAAACTCCAAGACGTCAAACAAACCGTAACCGTCTATATTCCGATCAGCTACGGCAAGGCGAAAGATATTGCCGCCTTGCTCTCCGCGCGAACCGGAACGGCTGCTGGCGGCGCGGGCGCCGGTGGCGCCAATGCCCAAAACGGGGGATTCCTGTCGCCGCGCGGTCGTGTT
>JAFEEK010000411.1 GCA_018241165.1 Pseudomonadota bacterium | reverse complement strand
GCGCCGTTCAGGCCCGCCGGCGACCAGCCCGAGGCGATCGAAAAACTTGTCGCCGGTTTCGAGTCCGGGCTCGCGCACCAGACCCTGCTCGGCGTCACCGGTTCGGGCAAGACTTTCACCATCGCCAACGTCATCGAACGCGTGCAGCGGCCGACCATCGTGATGGCGCCGAACAAGACGCTGGCGGCGCAGCTGTACGGCGAGTTCAAGGAATTCTTTCCGCACAACGCGGTGGAATATTTCGTCAGCTACTACGACTACTACCAGCCCGAGGCTTACGTTCCTTCCAGCGACACCTACATAGAGAAGGATTCCTCGATCAACGAGCACATCGAACAGATGCGCCTGTCCGCGACCAAGGCGCTGATCGAGCGCCGCGACGCGGTGATCGTATCCACGGTGTCGGCGATCTACGGCTTGGGCGATCCGGGCGAATACCACCGCATGGTGCTGCACCTGGTGCGTGGCGACAAACTCGACCAGCGCGAACTGCTGCGCCGCCTGACCGAATTGCAATACGAACGCGGCGACTACGAACTGCATCGCGGAACGTATCGTGTGCGCGGAGAAACCGTCGACGTGTTCCCGGCGGAAAACGAAATGGAAGCGGTACGCATCGAATTGTTCGATGGCGTCATCGAAAACCTGTCGCTGTTCGATCCGCTGACCGGCGCGGCGACGCGCAAGATTCCGCGCTACACGATCTATCCCGGCTCGCACTACGTGACCACGCGCCGCACCGTGCTCGAAGCGGTGGAGACGATCAAGGTCGAACTCAAGGAACGCCTCGAACAGTTGTACTCGGCGAACAAACTGGTCGAGGCGCAGCGCCTGCAACAACGCACCCAATTCGACCTGGAAATGCTTGCCGAGATCGGTTACTGCAACGGCATCGAAAACTATTCGCGGCACCTCACCGGACACGCGCCGGGCGAACCGCCGCCGTGCCTGTTCGATTACCTGCCGGCCGATGCGCTGCTCGTCGTGGACGAATCGCACGTGACGATTCCGCAACTCGGCGCCATGTACAAGGGCGACCGCTCACGCAAGGAAACGCTGGTCGAATTCGGTTTCCGCCTGCCTTCGGCGCTGGACAACCGTCCGCTGAAATTCGAGGAATGGGAACGCCGCGCACCGCGCGCCATCTTCGTCTCCGCCACGCCCGGCAAATACGAACTCGCGCACACGCAAGGCAACATCGTCGAACTCGTGGTTCGGCCAACGGGATTGGTCGATCCGCAAGTCGAAGTGCGCCCGGTGCGCACGCAAGTGGACGACCTGCTCGGCGAATGCAACGCGCGCGTGGCCATGGGCGACCGCGTGCTGGTGACGACGCTGACCAAGCGCATGTCCGAGAACCTCACCGATTACCTGGAAGAACACGGCGTGCGCGTGCGCTACCTGCACTCGGACATCGAAACCGTGGAACGCGTCGAGATCCTGCGCGACCTGCGCCTGGGCAAGTTCGACGTGCTCGTCGGCATCAACCTGCTGCGCGAAGGCCTGGACATGCCCGAGGTGTCGCTGGTGGCAATTCTGGACGCCGACAAGGAAGGTTTCCTGCGTTCGACCGGCTCACTGATCCAGACCATCGGCCGCGCCGCGCGCAACCTGCGCGGTACGGCAATCCTGTATGCCGACCGCATCACCGATTCGATGAAACGCGCGATCGAAGAAACCGACCGCCGCCGCAACAAGCAGATCGAGTACAACCTCGAACACGGCATCACGCCGAAATCCGTGGTCAAGAAGATCACCGACATCATGGAAGGGGCGCGCGCCGACGCCGAGGCCGAACGCGGCGGACGCAAACGTGGTGCGTTGCGCGTTGCCGAGGAGACCGCAAACTACGCCGCGCTGTCGCCGGAAAAACTCGCCGCCGAACTCAAGCGCATCGAAGCGCAGATGTACAAGCACGCGCAAAACCTGGAATTCGAGGACGCCGCACGCCTGCGCGACCAGTTGCACCAACTGCGCGAGGCGGGATTGCGCGGTTGAGCGCAAACGCTTGGCGCCGGCCCGGCAGCTGATGTATCATTCGCGCCCCCTCCGTGGGCAGTTAGCTCAGCGGTAGAGCATCACCTTGACATGGTGGGGGTCACAGGTTCGATCCCTGTACTGCCCACCAATTCCGGCTAAGATATCCGTGTTGTT
>JAFEEK010000410.1 GCA_018241165.1 Pseudomonadota bacterium | reverse complement strand
GCGCCGAGGGCGACTGCGGCGCGTGCACGGTGGTGCTCGGCACGCCAACTGTCGATGGCCGCATGCGCTATCGCGCTGTGAACGCCTGCATCCTGTTCATGCCGGTGCTCGACGGCTGTCAGTTGCTCACGGTCGAACACCTCAAGTCCGCCGATGGGCGCCTGCATCCGGTGCAGCAGGCCATGGTCGATCACCACGGCTCGCAATGCGGCTTCTGCACGCCGGGCTTCGTGATGTCGCTGTTTGCGCTGTACCTAACCGAATCGCGACCGACGCGCGATCGCGTCAACGACGTGCTGTCGGGCAACTTGTGCCGTTGCACCGGCTACCGGCCCATCGTCGATGCGGCAATCGCGATGTACGACACCGCGTGGGATGAGCCGGTACTCGCGCACGCTACGCAAACCGCCAGGCGCCTGCTCGAACTGCGCAAGGATTCCGAACCGCTGGCACTCGAACATTCCGGCCGGCGTTACTTCGCGCCGACCAGTGCCGATCAACTCGATGCGCTGCTCGCCGCGCATCCGAAGGCGACGCTTCTCGCCGGCGGCACCGATGTCGGCTTGTGGGTGACCAAGCTGCATCGCGATCTGGGCGACGTGATTTATCTCGGCAATGTCGCCGAATTGCACGGCATTGTTGATGGCGGCGACGAACTGGTGATCGGCGCCGCGGTCACGCATACGGATGCGTTTGATGTCATCGCGCGCGAATTTCCCGACTTCGGTGAACTGCTGCGACGATTCGGATCGACCCTGGTGCGCAATTCCTCTACTGTCGGCGGCAATGTTGCGAATGGCTCGCCGATCGGCGATTCGATGCCGGCGCTGATTGCTCTCGGCGCCCGCGTGGTGCTGCGCCGCGCAGGCAGCGAGCGCGAAATTCCGCTGGAGGATTTGTATATCGCCTACAGCAAGCAAAGCCGTGAACCTGGGGAATACGTCGTGCGCCTGCGTATTCCGAAGCTGAAAGTCGGCGAGCAGTTCCGCTGCTACAAATTGTCCAAGCGTTTCGATCAGGATATTTCCGCTGTTTGTGCGGCGTTCAAGCTGCGCGTCGAGAACGGCCGCGTTGCCGAAATCCGCACCGGCTTCGGCGGCATCGCGGCGACTCCTGCACGCGCGCGCAAGACCGAAGCGGCGCTCATTGGCCAGCTGTGGAACGAAGCGAGCGTCGCGCGCGCGGAAAGCGTACTCGGCGACGAGTTCACGCCGCTCACCGACATGCGCGCGAGTCGCGACTATCGTCGTCTTGCCACGACGCGCCTGCTGCGCAAGGCCTTCATCGAGACGACGCAGCCGGATGCAACGACCCGCGTCCTCGACGCGCAGGTCTTTGCCTGACAGGCCGCCGACCTGTTGCATGTAACGCGGGAGTCCGGTAAGGTGTTGCATGTAACTTGATGGAAGCCGCACATGGCAATCACGCACGTCAATGCACGAGT
>JAFEEK010000040.1 GCA_018241165.1 Pseudomonadota bacterium | reverse complement strand
TTGAGCGCGGCCATGGAACGGGCTTCGCGCAGGAAGCGTTCCTTGACCGACTCGTCGTGGGCGAGGGAATCGGCCAGCACCTTGATCGCGACATAGCGGTTCAAGGACGATTCGTGGCCCTTGTAAACCACGCCCATGCCGCCGCGGCCGAGCAGGCCAAGCGTGCGATAGTG
The DNA here is from genome assembly GCA_018241165.1 of Pseudomonadota bacterium. Taxonomy (GTDB): domain Bacteria; phylum Pseudomonadota; class Gammaproteobacteria; order Xanthomonadales; family Rhodanobacteraceae; genus Rudaea. The sequence continues at coordinate 11,998 of JAFEEK010000040.1, read as the reverse complement.
TCCAATGGTATTCATTGTCAGACCCTGATTTGGCGTTATTCGGGCCCGGGTTGACGCAGGCGCTGCCGGGCATTCGGCTGGCACAACGCGCCATCGGTGAAACGGATGACGCGATGGCAAAAAAAAGCCGCCCGAAGGCGGCTTTTTTGTTTGAAGCGGGGCGCTGCCTCAGATGTGGAAGCCGGTCACCTGGATGATCCACAGCAAGATGACCGCGCCGATGATGGACATGATGAATCCCGCCGGATGGAACATGGAGCCGTCTGCAGGTTTCTTGATCAGCCCGCCGATGAAGCCGCCGATCAACGAGCCGACGATGCCGACGATGGCCGTCATCCAGAAACCGCTGACCGCGTGGAAGAACATGTTCGCGATCCAGCCGACGATGAAGCCGACGATGACCGACCAGATAAGATGAATCATTGGGGATCTCCTTGGAATGTGATTGCCGTTGTCGCCGGCCCCAGCCTCCCCGGCGTGCGCGCAGCTTAGCAAATTCCGGCACAAGGACGCAGGCGCGGCTGTGTTAGAATTTGCGGCTCCGCAGCAAAGTCGGGAAACGTCGATGCTCCAGCTTGCGCAACGCATGGGCCGCGCCAAACCCAGCGCCATCATGGTGATCGCCGACAAGGCGAAAAAATTGAAGGCGGAAGGCCGCAGCATCGTCAATTTTTCCATCGGCGTGCCGAATTTCCTGCCCGGCGAACATGTCTACGAAGCCGTTCGCGCGGCGCTGAAAACCGACACCGGCGCCTACGGTTCCAACCGCGGTCGCGACGATCTGCTCGATGCGTTCCTTGTGCATCTGAAGGAGGGCGGATTCAGCGGCTACACGCGCGCAAACCTCGCCACCGGCATCGGCGCCAAGCAGGTGTTGTACAACTTGTGCGAGGCATTGCTCGATCCGGGCGACGAAATCGTGTTCCCGACGCCGTACTGGACGAGCTACGTCGATATCGCCGAAATTCTCGATGCGAAGATCACCTTGTTGCCGTGCCCGCCGGAGCAGAACTACAAGCTCACGCCGGCGCAACTCGACAAAGCGCTGGCGTCGAAACCGAAAGTCTTCCTGTTCAACAATCCGTCGAACCCCACGGGCATGGTCTACACCCGTGATGAAATCGCCGCGATTGCCGACGTGCTGGTGAAACATCCGGATACCTGGATCATCACCGACGACATCTACAACCGCATGGTGTTCGACGGCGTCGGCTACCACAACATCGTGCATGTGCGTCCCGAACTGCGCGAACGCACCGCGGTGATGGATTCGCTATCCAAGACCTACGGCATGCCGGGCTGGCGCGTGGGCTTCGTCGCCGCACCGGAGCGCCTCGCCACGGCGCTGGTCACGCTCAATTCCAACCACATCACGAATTTGCCCGAAGTCGTCACCGCCGCCGGCGTGGCCGCGCTGTCCGGCCCGCAGGACATTCCGCGCGAGAAGTGCGCGGATTTCTCGCGCCGCCGCGACGAGGTGATGAACGCACTGTTGGCGATTCCCGGCGTGAAGTGCCCGCGTCCGCAGGGCGCGTTCTACGTGTTCCCGGATATTTCCTGTGCTTTCGGCAAGTCGCACGATGGCAAGAAAATCGCGAATGACGTCGATTTCTGCGCGGCACTGCTCGATGCCAAGGGCGTGGCCTGCGTGCCGGGCTCGGCGTTCGGCGAGCCGCGCGCGTTGCGCATCTCGTACACCTGCAAGGCCGCAGAGTTGACCGAAGGCTTGAAGCGCATCGCCGAGTTTTTTGCCGAATTGAAATAGAAGGAGTCGTCCATGAAAGCCCCCGTCCGCGTTCTCGTCACCGGCGCCGCCGGCCAGATCGGCTACGCCTTGCTGTTTCGCATTGCATCCGGCGACATGCTTGGCAAGGATCAGCCGGTGATCCTGCACCTGCTGGAAATCACGCCCGCGCTGCCGGCGCTGAACGGCGTTGCGATGGAGTTGAACGACTGCGCGTTTCCGCTGCTCGCCGGCATCGTGTGTACCGACGACGTGAACGTCGCGGCGAAGGATGTCGATTACGCGCTGCTCGTTGGCGCGCGCCCGCGCGGCCCCGGCATGGAGCGCAAGGATCTGCTCGAAGCGAACGGCGCGATCTTCGCCCCGCAAGGCAAGGCACTGAACGCGCACGCGAAGCGCAACGTGAAGGTGCTGGTCGTCGGCAACCCGGCCAACACGAACTCGCTGATCGCACAGCAAAACGCGCCGGATCTGGATCCGAACTGCTTCACCGCGATGGTGCGCCTGGACCACAACCGCGCCAAGTCGCAGCTCGCCGAAAAGACCGGCGCGCACAATACCGACGTGGCCAAGATGATCATCTGGGGCAATCACTCCTCGACCCAGTATCCGGACATCCACCACGCGACGGTGAAGGGCAAGCCGGCAATGGCGCTGGTCGACCAAGCGTGGTACGAGAAGGATTTCATCCCGACTGTGCAGCAGCGCGGCGCGGCCATCATCAAGGCGCGCGGGGCGTCGTCGGCCGCTTCGGCCGCGGCTGCTGCGGTGGATCACATGCATTCGTGGGCGCTGGGCACCGCGCAGGGCGACTGGGTGTCGATGGGCATCCCGTCCGACGGCAGCTACGCCATCAAGCCCGGGGTGATCTATGGTTATCCGGTGACGTGCAAAGATGGCAAGTTTGCCATCGTGCAGGGACTGGAAATCAGCGCGTTCTCGCGTGCGCGCATGGACGCCACCGACAAGGAACTGCGCGAAGAACGCGCCGGCGTCGAGCATCTGTTCGCGAAAAAGTGATCGGCGCGTCTCGCGCCGTGACGTGACCAATGGTACAGGCCGCCCCGCAACGGGCGGCCTTATTCTTTGGTGCATTGCCGGGGAGAAATCATCATGTTCCGAAACCGTTCGGGTTATGCCGTCGCCATTGCTGCCTTGTTCGCCGCCGCCGGCGCGCAGGCCGCATACGATCAGCCGTCCAAACCGATTCTCGAGGCGCTGCACGCGCCGTTGCCGCCGACGCCGTCGGTCAGCCCGACGCGTGCGGACATCCTGCTCGTCTCGCGCCTTGCCTATCCGCCGATCGCGCGCGTGGCCGAGCCGTACCTGCGCCTTGCCGGCGTGCGCGTGGAGCCGCGCAACCACTCCAAGCACGACACGCCCGGAGGCTACGGCGTCACGCCGTGCATGATCGGCTACGAGCTCGTCCATGTCGCCGACGGCAAACGCACGCCGGTCGCCTTGCCCGAGCATGCCTGCGCCGGCATGCCGCACTGGTCTGCCGACGGCAAGCGTTTCGCCTTCGTCAATCTCGCCACGGATGCCGTGCAGTTGTGGATCGGCGATACCCGTACCGGCACGGTGAAACAGGTGCCGGGCGTGAGGCTCAACCCGATGTTCAACGACGAAATGCAGTGGATGCCGGACCAGGCATCGCTGCTGGTCAAGCTCGTGCCGGATGCACTCGGCGCGCCGCCGCCGGAACCCGCCGTGCCGCCGGGGCCGAGCATCCAGGAAAGCGACGGCAAGGCCGGCCGCAGCAGCACCTACGAGGTGCGCGACACGCTCAAGAACGCGCACGACGAGGATTTGTTCGATTATTACGCATCATCGCAGCTTGCGCTGGTCGATGCGACGACGCTGGCCATCGCACCGGTCGGCAAGCCCGCCAACTATCTTTCGCTGCAGGCCGCACCGGATGGCAAACACCTGCTCGTCGAGACGATCCACAAACCGTATTCGTACATCGTCACCTACAGCCGCTTCCCGAAATCCGTCGAGGTGTGGGATGTGGGCGACCGTGCGCACGTCGCGGTCAAGAAAATTGCCGACCTGCCGCTCGCCGATCGCGTGCCGATCGCCGGCGTGCCGACGGGTCCGCGCGACTTCGACTGGCGCGCGACCGATCCGGCCACGCTGACCTGGGCCGAAGCGCTGGATGGCGGCGACTGGAACGCGAGCGTGCCCAAGCGCGACAAGATCATGCTGCTCAAGGCGCCGTTCGACGTGGCGCCGGTCGAGATCGCGCGCACGGATGAACGCTACACCGGCATCGCATGGACGCAGCGTCCCGATATCGCGTTGCTCGGCGAATTCGACCGGAACCGGCATTGGACCCGCACCTTCATCGTCGACGTCGACGATCCGGCACGCGCACCGCGCCTGCTGTGGGACATGTCCAGCGACGAGAAGTACGCCAATCCGGGCATGCCGGTGACGCACGAACTGGCCAACGGCGTGCGCGTTGTGCAAATCGACGGCGATGCGATGTATCTCGATGGCGCCGGCGCTTCCCCGGATGGCATTCGCCCGTTTCTCGACCGACTCGATCTGAAATCGCTGAAGACCGAACGCCTGTTCCGCAGCGACAAGTCCGCGCTCGAAACTTTCATCGCGTTTGCCGGGGATGGCACGCAGCAATACCTGACCTGGCATCAATCGCCAACCGACGTGCCCAACGTCTGGGTGCGCTCGCGCGGCAAGCCGGTTGCGGCGCCGGCCGGCGAAGCGGTATTCGCCTCGACTGCGTCGGCGCTCACGCATAGCCCCGATCCGTTGCCGGCCGTGCGTGGCATCGAGAAGCGTCTGGTCAGATACAAGCGCGCCGACGGGCTGGATCTGTCGTTCACCCTGATGACGCCGCCCGGCTACAAGAAAGGCACGCGCCTGCCGGCGATCCTGTACGCCTATCCGCTCGACTATGCCAATGCCGCGCAGGCCGGGCAGGTGGCCGGTACGCAGAACAACTTCACCTGGCTGCGCCAGCATCAATTGCTGCTGCTGGCGGGCTACGCGATCATCGACAACGCGTCGTTCCCCATCGTCGGCGATCCGAAATCCGCCTACGACACGTATTTGCCGCAATTGCTCGCCGATGCGCAGGCGGCGGTCGACAAGGCGGTCGAACTTGGCGTCGTGGATCGCGACCGCATCGGCGTCACCGGCCACAGCCACGGCGCGCTGATGACGGCGAACCTGGTCGCGCATTCCGATTTGTTCCGAGCCGGCGTTGCGACCAGTGGCGCATACGACAAGGTGCTGACGCCGTTCGGATTCCAGAACGAGCGTCGCTCGGTGTGGCAAGCCACCGATGTGTACCTGAAGGTGTCGCCGTTCTTCTCCGCCGACAAGATCAAGATCCCGCTGCTGCTCGTGCATGGCGCCGACGATGCGAACCCGGGCACCACGCCGATGCAGTCGGAGACGTTCTACGAGGCGATTCGCGGCAATGGCGGCACCACGCGCCTGGTCATGTTGCCGCATGAACCGCACTGGTATTCGGCGATGGAATCGCAGGAACAGCTCGCCTACGAAATGCAGCGCTGGTTCGACAAGTACGTCAAGGACGCGAAACCCCGGTCCGGCGACTGACGCAAATTTCCGCTGCATGCAACGGCGCGTGGCACAGGCCGCGCGCCGATTTTTGCATCAGCGCCAGTGGCCGCGAATCCAGACATTGGCATACGGTCCGCCCCAGTATCCCGGCACCCATACTGCGGCGCGATACGGGCGCGCTGGTGTGTACACGCAGCCTGTGGCAAACAGCGGGGCCATGGCAACGGCAATCAAAAGCAGCATTTTGGCGTAGCGTTTCATCGTCGTTCTCCGGTGGTGTGGCGGGTCGTTTGCCGCGGTAGAACGAACCGGTACCCGATCAGTTGACGCGCGATGGTGACGCATCCAGCCGCCATTCAGCGTTTTGTTATCCTTGTTCGCGTCCGCGAATCAGGAATGAAACGATGAAAACCAACCTGCGGTTCTGCGTCCTCATCATGTCGGTCGTCATCGCATCGACATTCGCCAGCGTTGCCTGCGCCGAACGCGGCACTGCGCCGCAGACGATTGCCGGCCTGGGCACGGCAACGTTTCCAACCTCGGCAAAGTCCGATGCCGCGCAGAGCGCGTTCATGCGCGGACTGTTGCTGCTGCACCTGTTCGAGTATCCGACAGCGGCGAAGGCGTTCGAGCAGGCGCAGAAGCTGCAACCGGATTTCGCCATGGCCTACTGGGGCGAGGCGATGACGTACAACCATGGCATCTGGAACCAGCTCGATGCCGGCGCCGGCCGCGCCGCGCTCGCAAGACTCGCTGCGACGCCCGCCGCGCGCGCGGCCAAGGCGCCGACGGCGCGCGAGAAGGCTTACCTCGCCGCGGTGGAAATCCTGTATTCCGGAAAGGGCACGAAGAAGCAGCGCGACGCGCGCTACTGCGACGCGATGCAAAATCTGGCCGCCGCGTACCCGGGCGACAATGATGCGCAGCTTTTCTATTCGCTGGCCTTGATGGCGCGCAACGAAGGCGTGCGCAACGAGGCCGATTACCTGCAGGCGGCGGCGATCGCAGAAAAGAGCTTTCGCGTGAATCCGGACAATCCGGGAGCTGCGCATTACTGGATCCACGGCATGGACGATCCCGCGCATGCCAGCGGCGCGCTGGAAGCGGCGCGCGCCCTGTCGAAAATCGCGCCGGACGCCGGCCATGCCCAGCACATGACCTCGCACATCTTCATCGCGCTGGGGATGTGGGACGAGCTGGTCGCGGCCAACATCAATGCGAATCGCGTGGTCGATGCGCAAGCGCGCGCAGCGGGCAAACCCGTGGTCGCATGCGGGCATTACAGCGAGTGGCTGGAATACGGTTATTTCCAGCAGGGCCGTTATCGCGACGCGCAGCGCACGCTCGATGCGTGTGCCAGGACCTTGGGACCTGCGATCGAATGGGGCAAGCAGCATGCGCAGACGCTGCATGCGGAGCATGTGTCGCCCGAACAGGTGGCCAAGCATTTGCGCAGCTCGCTGGCGACGATGCGCGGCACGGCGCTGATCGAATCGCGCGACTGGAACGGCGTCGCTGCGAAACTCGAAGTGGATGTTTCCGATCTGGGCGCGCAAGCCGCATGGAACGATTTTGCCATCGGTTTCGCGGCGATCGAGCGCGGCGACATCGCGCAGGCGCAGCACGTAGCGGAGGATCTGCGCACGTGGCGCGAGAAGACGACGGTTTCCGAATCCGATCCACAACTGCCGGGATACCTTGCGGTCATGGACGACGACTTGCGCGGCATCACGCTGATCCGCCAACGGCATGTTGACGATGGCCTTGCGGCGATCCGCGCGGCTGCGCAACGCTACGATTCGATGGCCTTCGATTTCGGGCCTCCCGTCCCGTTCAAGCCGCCCCATGAACTGCTCGGCGAGCAGTTGCTGCGCGCGGGCAAGCCGGCGCAGGCCATCATCGCATTCGAAGCCGCGTTGAAAACGGCGCCGAATCGCAGCCTGTCCCTGCTTGGGCTGGCGCGGGCGCAAGCCGCCGCGCACGATGCCGCAGCCGCGGCGACGTATCGCAAGCTGTTGGCGAACTGGCATGCGGCCGATGCCGACGTGCCCGACATGGCGCAGGTGAAGGCAGGGGCCGAAGCCGCGACGAAGTGAAGTCGGGCGCAGGCGTCGCCCCCGAAGACCCGGCTCCGATGATTCACTCCATGCCCGGATCGGCTGGCGTCGCGGGTACTTGATCGGTGAGCCCGGCGCGGCGCATCTGGTGATCGACCACGACCGCGGTGGCGACATCGCTGCCGACGTTGACCACGGTACGCATCATGTCGAGGATGCGATCCACGCCGATGATGATGCCGATGCCCTCGGGCGGCACGCCGAAGGTGGCGAGCAGTCCGGCGATGAGCGGCAGCGAGCCGCCGGGAATGCCGGCCACGGCGACCGCGCTCAACACTGCCATCAGCATCAGCACCACTTGCTGGCCCAGATCGAGGTGGATGCCGAAGATCTGCGCGATGAACAGCACCACGCAGCCTTCGAACAGCGCGGTACCGCTCATGTTCATCGTGGTGCCGAGCGAGAGCACGAAGCTGGACGTGCTTTCGGAGAGTTTCAGGTCCTCGCGCGCGGCCGCAAGCGCGGTCGGCAGCGTCGCATTGCTGGAACTCGTCGCGAATGCCGTGACCAGCACCGGGCGGATGCGGCGGAAAAAATCCAGCGGCGAGCGCCTGGCCAGAAACCGAATCCACAGCGACATCGTGCCGAACAGGTGCAACACGAACGCGACCGTGCAGCCGACCACGAACCACGACAGCGCCGCGAGCACGCCCAGGCCCACCTTGACGATGACGCTGTAGATCATCGCCGGCACCGCATAAGGCGCCAGGCGCAACGCGAAATCGACGATCTTCGTCATGATTTCGGCGAGCGTTTCCAGCCCCGCGAGCACCTGCTGGCGACGCGCGTCGGCCAGTTGCGTGGATGCGGCGCCGAACAGGATCGCGAACAGGATCAGCGGCAGCACCTCGCCGATCGCGCCGCGCTCGTGGCCGGCGATCGCGCCAAGCAGGTTGCGCGGCATGAACATGTCCACTATCAGCGCAAAGCTCATGCCCGGTTGCGCAGCGCCGCGATCGGTCACGCTCTTGGCGGCGCCGCCGAATTCGGCCAGCAACTTCTGCGTCGCATCCGGCGGCAGGTGCCGGCCGGGGTCGAGCAGGTTCATCATGACCAGGCCGATGGTCACGCCGATCGCCATGTTGGCGAAGAACACCGCGAAGGTGCGCAGCGCGAGCGGACCGATGCGCCCCGGCCGGCCCAGTTGCACCACGCCGGCGGTGAGCGAGGCAAACACCAGCGGCATCACCACGAAAAACAGCATGCGCAGGAAAACCTGGCCGACCGGGTCGAACACGGCGGTGGAAACCTGGCGCATGAATTGCAGCGTTGGCGGGTGGAAATGGCCGACGCCCAGGGTTGCGATGGCGGCGACGACGCCGAGCGCCATGCCGATGAGGATGCGGTTGGCGAGAGATCGGGGTTTGCTCATGGGCGCGAATGTACCTGCTCGCCGGATGGCAGTCACGCACTGTTCGGACGCCGCAATCGGCTAAAATGAGCAGTCCCCTCGGGAGCCGCCATGACTGTAGTCGCATCCACCGGAGCACGTTTTCGCGCCGCGCTCGCCGCCGAGTCGCCGCTGCAAGTCGTCGGCGCGATCACCGCGTACGCCGGCTTGATGGCGAAGCGTGTCGGTTACAAGGCGCTGTACCTGTCCGGCGGAGGTGTCGCAGCCAATTCGCTGGGCATGCCGGATCTGGGCATCTCGACGATGGAAGACGTGCTCACCGACGCGCGCCGCATCGTCGAGGCGACGCAACTGCCGTTGCTGGTCGACATCGACACCGGTTGGGGCGGTGCCTTCAACATCGCGCGCACGATCCGCAGTTTCGAACGCGTCGGCGTCGCCGCGGTGCACATGGAAGACCAGGTCGGGCAGAAGCGCTGCGGTCATCGCCCCGGCAAGGAAGTGGTGCCGAAGCAGGAAATGGTCGATCGCGTGAAAGCCGCGGTGGATGCGAAGACGGATCGCGATTTCGTGCTGATGGCGCGCACCGATGCCGCCGCGGTCGAAGGCATCGATAGCGCCATCGAACGCGCCGTTGCCTACGTCGAGGCCGGCGCGGACATGATTTTTCCCGAGGCGATGAAAACGCTGGACGACTACCGAAAGTTCAAGGCGGCGGTGCGTGTGCCGATCCTGGCGAATCTGACGGAATTCGGCTCGACGCCGTTTTTCACCACGGCGGAACTCAAGTCCGCGAACGTCGATATCGCGCTGTATTGCTGCGGCGCGTATCGCGCGATGAACAAGGCGGCGTTGAATTTTTACGAAATCACGCGCCGCGATGGCACGCAAAAAGCCGCCGTGCCGACGATGCAGACGCGCGAGGAGTTGTACGACTTCCTCGGCTATCACGCGTACGAGGACAAGCTCGACGAATTGTTTGCCGATGGGCGCAAGGATTAATCGCTCGTGCCCGAATCTCCGATTCCACCCGATGAATCGCAAATGACGGGCGCGCAGCCCGGCGTGCGCTGGGACGCGCTGGCGGCGATCATCGCATCGCTAGTCGGGTTGCTCGCACTGATTGTCGCGGGCTACACCGCCTACATCCAGCGCCAGCAGGTGCGCGCACAAGTTTGGCCGCACCTGGACATAGGTCAATCCACCTTTCCGCCGTCAATTTACGTGGTGAATCAGGGCGTCGGTCCGGCGATCGTGCGAAGCGTCGAAGTGCTGGTCGACGGCAAGCCGCAGCCGGACTGGGATCATGTATTTGCAGCTGAAGGCATGAAGGGCGAAATCGATACGCAGGGACCCGCGATCAACGGCAACGTTCTGGCGCCCGGCAGCATGAAGTCTTGGGTGAATTTCGAATTCACCCGTGATCAGTATCAATCCTTCGTGAATGCGAGCAAGGCGGCGCCCACCGACGATGCCCTGTCGAAATCTGCGTTGCCCGAAACGAGTTATGAGTTATTCGCAGGTAGACAGACACTGCTGTTTCGCCAATTTCTGGATGGCGCGAAGCGAACTCAACTTCAAGTGCGCATTTGTTATTGCTCGACGCTGGAAGATTGCAAGCTCGCCACATGGACCATCGGCCAGCACGCGCAGCAGACGCAACAGTGCAATGCGGTACCCAAGGCAGACCAGTTCCGGAACTGATACGCCTGTGATGGGTGCTATGGACAAACATTACGTGAGGAGCAAGCCATGACCGAAGCCGCCATTCCCTTCAAGCCCAAAAAATCCGTCGCGCTGTCCGGCGTCGCTGCCGGCAACACCGCGCTGTGCACGGTCGGGCGCACGGGCAACGACCTGCACTACCGCGGCTATGACATCCTGGATTTCGCGACGACCAGTGAATTCGAGGAAATCGCGCATCTGCTCGTGCACGGCAAGCTGCCGAACACCGCGGAACTCGGCGCGTACAAGGCGAAGCTGAAATCCCTGCGCGGCATTCCTGCGTCAGTGAAGGCAGTGCTGGAACAGCTACCATCGTCTGCGCATCCGATGGACGTGATGCGCACCGGGGTTTCGGCTCTGGGCTGCGCGCTGCCCGAGAAGGACGACCACAACCATCCCGGGGCGCGCGATATCGCCGATCGTTTGATGGCGTCGCTCGGCAGCATCTTGCTGTACTGGTATCACTTCGCGGTCAATGGCAAGCGTATCGACGTGGAGACCGACGACGATTCCATCGGTGGACATTTCCTGCACCTGTTGCACGGCAAGCAGCCGAGCGCGTTGTGGGTGCGCGCAATGCACACCAGTCTGATCCTGTACGCGGAACACGAATTCAATGCCAGCACCTTCGCCGCGCGCGTGATCGCCGGCACCGGCAGCGATATGTATTCCGCCATCGTCGGCGCGATCGGCGCATTGCGTGGCCCCAAGCACGGTGGCGCGAACGAAGTCGCGTTCGAAATCCAGAAGCGCTACGACACGCCGGATGAAGCGGAAGCTGACATCCGCAAGCGTGTCGAGAACAAGGAAGTCGTCATCGGTTTCGGTCATCCGGTCTACACCACCGGCGATCCGCGCAACAAGGTCATCAAGGAAGTCGCGCGCGAACTTTCCACCGAACAGAAAAACATGAAGATGTTCGACATCGCCGCGCGCCTGGAAGCCACGATGTGGGACATCAAGAAGATGTTCCCGAACCTGGACTGGTTCAGCGCCGTGAGCTACCACATGATGGGCGTGCCGACCGCGATGTTCACGCCGCTGTTCGTGATTTCGCGCACGTCGGGTTGGAGCGCGCATGTGATCGAACAGCGCCAGGACGGCAAGATCATCCGCCCGAGCGCAAATTACACGGGTCCCGAGAACCTGAAGTTCGTGCCGCTGGAAAAGCGCTAGGGCGAGGATTCGATTTCGAGCTGACGCAGGTGTTCGCCTTCCAGATGACCCACGCGCATCGAGGCGTCGTAGAGCACGGCAGCGAACGCGGCGGCGGCAACGAAGACGATGGCGAAAGCGATCTTGTGACGCGCGGTCAACACGCGGATCGAGCCGGCAAAGGCGAATAGGGCGAGCACGGCGGCGACGACGACGACCGCGTCGATGCTGGCACGTTGCCAATAGCTGCCGCCCAGGTGCAGCCACATGCCGAATTCGTCGAAAGTCAGCGCCATCGCCACGCCGTAAACCGCCGCCGCGATGCGCATGGAACGCGGTCCCTGCTGCCAG
>JAFEEK010000409.1 GCA_018241165.1 Pseudomonadota bacterium | reverse complement strand
TAACTGGAGCCGCACATGTCTCGCACCTTTTTCGTGAAAGCGCTTTCGCTACTGGCCGGCAGCCTGCTTGCCGTCGCAGTCGCAAACGCCCAGAACATCACAACGTCCGGCATCAACGGCCGCGTGCTCGACGCCACGGGCCAGCCGGTCGCCGGCGCCACGGTGGTGATCCGGCACCGCCCGACCGGCACCGTCGTCCAGACCACGACCGATGCCGCGGGCCGCTATTCCGCGCAGGGCCTGCGCGTGGGCGGTCCGTTCGATGTTCGCGCGGACAAGGGCGGCACAACCGTCGCCGAACGCGACAATGTCTTCCTGCAACTCGGCCAGCCGGCATCGATCAACCTTGCGGCAGCGGCCGCGAAATCGCTGGATACGATCACCGTCAATGCCTCGTCGACCGCATTGATGTTCGCCTCCGACAACAAGGGCCTGTCGACGAACATCTCGCAGCGCCAACTGCAGGCCACGCCGACCGGCAACCGCTCGATGGACGACGTGCTGCGCCTGGATCCGCGCGTCACGGTGATGGACCAGGGCATCGGCTCGATTTCGGCGAACGGCCAGAACAACCGCTACAACAACATCGCCGTCGACGGCGTGAGCCAGGGCGACCCGTTCGGACTCAACGCAAACGGCCTGCCCTACCAGAAGTCGCCGATCTCGCCGGAATCGATCGCCGAATACAACATCGCCACGGCGAACTACGACGTGATTTCCGATTCCGTCGGCGCCGACGTCAACGCGGTGACCAAATCGGGCACGAACGAATTCCACGGCTCGGCCTACTATTCCTACCGCAACGCCAAGCACCTGGTCGGCGACGCCGGCTGGCTGAACAGCGGCACGCCGGGTTACAAGTACAACGGCTATCACCTGGACTGGACCGGCGGTTTCAACCTCGGCGGCCCGATCATCAAGGACACCCTGTTCTTCTTCATCGCCGCCGAGCATGAGCGCACGACCGGAATCGGCGCCGACTCGGTCAACGGCCTGGACTTCAGCCTCGGCAACGGCCCCTCGACGAGCAACAAGATTTCCCCCGGGGACATGCAGAAAGTCATCGACGCCGCGACCGCGCTGGGCCTGCACCCGGGCGTGTTCGGCGCCGGCGCCGGCGGCCTGACCTACGACGACAAGCGTTACCTCGCGAAGGTCGACTGGAATATCGCCAGCGGCCACCGCGCCAACTTCACCTATCAACGCACCGACGAGCAGTTGCCGGCGGTTGGCGGCAATTCCACCAACAGCATCGGCCTGTCCAGCTACACGTACACGAAGGCGATCCGGACGGACAACTACGTCGCCAGCATCTTCGACGACTGGAGCGACAATTTCTCGACCGAAACCAAGGTCGGCTACCAGAAGTTCACGCAAAACACGACCGCGCCGTGGCAGCAGCCGGCGATCGCGGTGAACCTGTCTCCCACCGGCAATGGCCCGACCATCAATCTCGGCGAGGAGCAGTTCCGCCACTACAACCGCATCAACACGAAGAAGACCAGCCTGTTTTTTGCCGGCACGTATACGCTGGGCGACCACGCGATCAAGGCCGGCTTCGACTACACCAGCACCGATATCTTCAACCTGTTCGGCCGCACCCAGTTCGGCCAATACACGTTCTGGGGAATCGCCAATTTTGCCAACGGCATCTACAACAGCTACAACCTGATGCATCCGGCGCCCGGATACTCGCTGGCCGACATCGCCGCCGCCTGGACCTACACGCAATACAGCCCGTTCATCCAGGACACCTGGCAGGCCACGCAAAACCTGTCGCTGCAATACGGATTGCGCGCAGACATCCCCAATTCCGACGGCAAGCTGCCGCTGAATCCCAAGTTCCAGCAGGTGTTCGGCTATCCGAACAATTACACCGTCGGTTCGCACAACATGGTGCTGGAGCCGCGCGTATCGTTCAACTACAACTTCGACAGCGACTACAAGACGCAACTGCGCGGCGGCGTCGGCATCTTCCAGTCCTCACCGCCGG
>JAFEEK010000408.1 GCA_018241165.1 Pseudomonadota bacterium | reverse complement strand
CGTGAGTTACAGCGTTCGCTTTGCGCCAGAGGCATTGGCGCAACTCGCAGCCATCGAGCAGTACATCGGCGACGCGGGTTCGACACTCACCGCAATGCGCTATGTCGATGCAATCATCGATCACTGTGAAGGGCTGGTAACATTCCCGGAGCGGTGCCGAAAACGCGATGACTTGTTTCCCGGATTGCGCATCACAAATTATCGCGGCAGCGCGATCATTGCGTATCTGCTGGGCGCGACATCCGAGGTTGTGACGATCGTCGGTGTTTACTATGGTGGCCAGGATTACGAATCCGCGCTGCGCGAAGATCAATGATCCACAGAGGTAGCTCGCCATGCCATCGTTCGACATCGTATCCAAACTCGACCTGCACGAGCTGACCAACGCGGTGGATCAGGCCACGCGCGAGCTCGGCAATCGGTTCGACTTCAAGGGCACGGATGCGGTGTTCGAGCGCGAAGGCGAATCCACCGTCGTGCTCAAGGCGCAAGCCGAGTTCCAGTTGAAGCAGATGCTGGAAATTCTCAAGCAGCGCCTCGCCAGCCGGCACATCGACATCCGCTGCGCCGAAATCGCCGACCCGGAACTCAACCTTTCGACGGCACGACAAAACGTGACGCTCAAGCAAGGCATCGACCAGCCGCTGGCCAAGGACATCGTCAAGCGCATCAAGGATGCGAAACTCAAGGTCGAGGCGCAGATCCAGGGCGACAAGCTGCGTGTCAGCGGCAAGAAGCGCGACGATCTGCAAACCGCGATGGCGCTGTTGCGCGCGGCGGCGGATATCAAGATGCCGTTGCAATTTGAAAACTTTCGAGACTGATTTCCCCCTCTCCCGCTGGCGGGAGAGGGTTGGGGTGAGGGTGGCACCACCATGATCGAAATTTCTGTTGCGTTGAAAATTCCGGAAAGCGAACTTTCCGAATCGTTTATCCGCGCCTCCGGTCCCGGCGGCCAGAACGTGAACAAGGTGGCGAGTGCGGTAGAGTTGCGCTTCGACGTGGCGAGTTCGCCGTCGCTGCCGGAACCCGTGCGTGCGCGCTTGCTCGCGCGCCGCGATCGCCGGCTCACCGCCGATGGCGTGCTGGTGATCCAGGCCAATCGCTTCCGCGATCAGGGCAAGAATCGCGAGGATGCACGCGCGCGCCTGACGGATATCATCCGCGCAGCATTGCATGTGCCGAAGAAGCGCGTGGCGACCAAACCGACGCGCGCGTCCAAGGAACGGCGCATTGCCTCGAAGAAGAAACGCGCGCAACACAAGCTCACTCGCGCCAAATCGTGGGATCGCGAATGAGCGAATCCGCCTTCCCGGTCGCGCCGCCGCAGATGCCGCAGTATCCGCCATCCGGCGCGGGTGCCCTGTGCCGTTGGCTGTTCGCGCGCCGCGGCTGGCGCGTCGTCGGCGAATTCCCGAACGTGCCCAAGCTCGTCGCCATCGCAGCTCCGCACTCGAGCAACTGGGACGTGATCTGGGGCCGGCTGGTCAAGATCGGGATGCGCCTGAACGTGCGCGTCATCGGCAGACGCGAGGCGTT
>JAFEEK010000407.1 GCA_018241165.1 Pseudomonadota bacterium | reverse complement strand
TTGCGCCTGTGCGAGGTGCCCACGCCGATGTCGCAGCGGCGCACGGGCGGCTCGCGCGTGTTTTCGTCATGGCCGACGGTGCTGCGCTACATGCTGCACACCACGGTATTGTGTTTCGCCCAGATCGGCGCGGCTCGCGCCGGAGCGCGCGCATGAATTCGATCCAGATCACCGCCGCCGTCATCGGCATTGCGCTGGCCGGCACCATCCTGCTGCTGGTGCGGCGCACGCATCTGCACGGCAGCTACGCGCTGTGGTGGTTCGCGGTCGCCGGCGCGATCCTGGTGCTGGGCATCTTTCCGCCCGCGATCGACTGGCTGGGTCATGTCACCGGCATCCACTATCCGCCCGTGATACCGATCATCGTCGGCATCGGCCTGATCCTGGTGCGCCTGCTGACCATGGATATCGGCCGCTCGCGCGCCGAACGCCAGGTGCGGCGGCTGACGCAAAAACTCGCGATCCTGGAACAGGAACTGGCGCAAAGCCGTCGCGACAAGCCGCGCAAGCTATCCGGCAAGGGCGCCAAGGTGATCCCGCTGCCGAAATCGGGCGATGGGTGAGACGCATTACTCGCCTCTCCCGCTGGCGGGAGAGGCCGCGCCACAGGCGCGGGTGAGGGTGGCTGATGAATCCTCGTGATGGAACACCACGCGCACGACAATTGCGCACCGCATCGACGGATGCCGAATTGCTGTTATGGAAATATCTTCGAGCGCGGAACTTGTCCGGCGCCAAGTTCCGGCGTCAATTTCCGATAGGCGGCTACATCGCGGATTTTGTCTGTCTGGAAGCAAAACTGATCGTCGAGGCAGATGGAAGCCAGCATACCGATAATGCGGCACACGACGCCCTTCGCACCATGACCCTGCGCGAGCTGGGTTATCGCGTCATGCGTTTCTGGAACAACGACGTGCTACAGAGTACCGAAGCCGTGTTGATTGAAATTGCTTCAGCATTGGCTGGACCACCCTCACCCCAACCCTCTCCCGCCAGCGGGAGAGGGGGCAAAAACGCACCGCTCTCCGCCTCTCCCGCCAGCGGGACAGGGGGCAAAAACGCACCGCTCTCCGCCTCTCCCGCCAGCGGGACAGGGGGCAAAAGCGTGCAGCCTTCCGACCCTCACGCTAATGAGCGCGGGCGTAAAAGCACGCAAGCTTCTGCCTCTCCCGCTGGCGGGAGAGGCCGCGCCGCAGGCGCGGGTGAGGGTGGTTCGTGAACCCCATGCGCATCCTCCACCTCGGCAAATTCTTTCCGCCGCACCCGGGCGGCATCGAGCGTTTCGTCGCGGACCTGGCCGCCGCGCAGACGGCGCAGGGCATGTCGGTGCGCGTGCTGGCGCATGCGGAACCGGGCACGCGGCGCAACCGGCAATTCCATGCGGGCGATGTCGAGGTCGATCTCGCCGCCTGCCACGGACAATTCGTCTACGCGCCGGTAAGTCCGGCCTTCCCGCGCCTGCTCGCACACGCAATCCGCAATTTCAAGCCGGACGTGCTGCACATCCATGTGCCGAACACCTCGGCATTCTGGGCGTTGCTGTCGCCCGCCGCGCGGCGTCTGCCGTGGGTCGTGCACTGGCACGCGGATATCCCGCTGGACTCGCGCCGTCGCGCACTGCGAGTGGCGTACCGGATTTATCGTCCGTGGGAGCAGGCGTTGCTGCGGCGCGCGCGAACGATCATCGCGACCTCGCAAGCGTATGCGGATTCCAGCGACGCATTGCG
>JAFEEK010000406.1 GCA_018241165.1 Pseudomonadota bacterium | reverse complement strand
GGCGATGTCGATGCCGCGCCCGGCCTGTGCCTGGGCCAGACCGACGCGCCGCTGTCGGCATCGGGTTTTGGCGCCGTGCAGCAGCTCGCCGCGACGTGGACGCAAGCCGCGCCGCGCTTCCTGTTTTCCAGCGATCTGAAACGCGCCCAGCAGGCCGCGCAGATTTTTGCCGCGCGTTTTGCGATCGAACCGCTGTTCGACGCGCGCCTGCGCGAAGTGAACCTGGGCGACTGGGACGGCAAACGCTGGGACGAGGTGATGCGCAGCGACGCAGCGCGCTACGAACACTGGTCGGCGAACTGGGTGATCCAGGAAGCGCCTCGCGGGGAAAGTTTCGCCGACGTCATCCGCCGCACCGGTGCCTGGTTGGCCTCGGTGCTGGCGTCCACGCGTGAGGATGACACCGTGCTTGCGGTAGCGCACGCAGGCTCGATCCGCGCCCTGCTCTGCCACGCGCTCGGCCTGCCCGCGCAGCGTGCGCACGCGTTGCGCGTCGACCACGCCCACGCCGCGCGCATCCGTACCCGGGCCGGTCAGTTTGAAGTATCCTATGTCAATTCGACCCGGTTTGAATCCGGGTAAGTCGCACGAGTCCAGGAGTTCCACAATGCAGCATTCTCCACAAAATCAGGTTTCGCCGCGCAACTGGATTCTGGCCGCGATGATCGTCTTCGCCGTCGCCGTGCGCCTGCTCATCAACTACGTGCCGGGCCTGCTGCCTTACAACTTCACGCCGGTCGAGGCGATCGCCCTGTTCGGTGGCGCCTACTTCGCCAATCGGCGCCTTGCCTTCGCCGTGCCGCTGATCGCGATGCTGTGCGCGGATCTCGTCATCGCCACCAGCCTGCCGCGTGAGTGGATCGGCGACTGGCTTGGCACCCTGCCGGCCGTGTACGGCTGCATCGCACTGACCGTATTCGGCGGCATGCGCCTGTCGCGCCGCATCAGCGCGTTCCGCGTGACCGGTTATGCCTTCGCCAGTGCGGTGATGTTCTTCCTCGTCACCAATTTCGCGACCTGGCTCTCGGCGCACGCCGGCGCCGGCGCGGCATGCACGCAAAGCCTTGCCGCCTGCTACGTCGCCGGCATTCCGTTCTTCCGCGGCACCCTGGTCGGCACCTTGCTGTGGAGCGCGATCCTG
>JAFEEK010000405.1 GCA_018241165.1 Pseudomonadota bacterium | reverse complement strand
TGGAAGATCTCGACTATTACTGCGTGGACAACCTGCCCGGCGCGCTGCTGCCGGCGTTCGTGGACGAGGCCACGCGCACGGGCGTGCATCCGCGCCTGGCGGTCGGCATCGACGTGCGCAACCGTCCGCAGGATTTGAACCAGTTGCCGGCGATCCTGGCCGGACTCGCGCAACGCGGCATCGAATTCCGGTTGATCTTTCTCGACGCGCGCGACGAGGTGTTGCTCAAGCGCTATTCGGATACGCGCCGGCGCCATCCGCTGACCGGCGAAGGTGTATCGCTCGGCGACGCGATTGCACGCGAACGCAAGCTGCTCAAGCCGGTGATCGCGATCGCCGAGCGCGTGGTCGATTCCAGCGAGATGAACGTGCACCAGTTGCGCCGCCTGATCGCGACGGAACTGGGCATGATCGGCGGGCCGCTGTCGCTGTTGTTCGAGTCGTTCGCCTACAAGCGCGGCGTGCCTGCAGATGCAGATTTCGTGTTCGACGCGCGCTGCCTGCCGAACCCGCACTGGGAAGCGCCGTTGCGTCCGCTCTCGGGACGCGACGCGGCGGTGCGCGCCTGGTTCGAGGGCAAGCCCGAGGTCGGCGCGTATCTCGCGCAGGTGCGCGACTTCCTCGATGTCTGGCTGCCGCGCTTCGAATCGGAAAACCGATCCTACGTGACCATCTGCATCGGCTGCACCGGCGGGCGCCACCGCTCGGTGTACCTGGCCGAACTGCTCGCCGCGCATTTTCGTGCCGCGCGCGAACAGGTTCTGACTTTTCATCGGGAGCTGGAATGAGTGTTGGTATACTTTTGCTTACGCACGAGGCGATGGGCGACGCGCTGATCGCCACGGCGCGGCACATCCTCGGCCGCGTGCCGCTGGCGCTGGAAGCGCAGGCGATTCCGCCCGGCAGCGACGTGGATGCGGCCCTGCGCGATGCCGCCGCGCGCGCGCGCCGCCTCGATGCCGGCGACGGTGTGCTGGTGCTCACCGATGTCTATGGCGCCACGCCGAGCAATATCGCGCAGAAGCTGCCCGAGCTGGGACTCGACGTGCGCCGCGTCTCGGGGTTGAACCTGCCGATGCTCCTGCGCACGCTCAACTATCCGGAACAGACATTGGCAGAGCTGGCGCAAACCGCGGCGAATGGCGGCCGCGCAGGGATCGTCGAACATGCTTGAGCGTCAGGTCGAAATAACCAACAAACTCGGCCTGCACGCGCGCGCTTCGGCAAAACTCGTGCAGATGCTGCAAGGGTTCAAGTCGAATGCGTGGCTCATCCATCGCGGTCGCGAAATCAATGCAAAAAGCATCATGGGTGTGATGATGCTCGCTGCCGGCATCGGCCAGACGATCACACTGCGCACCGACGGACCGGACGAAACCGCCGCGCTGGACGCGATGGCGGATCTGTTCGCGCGCAAGTTTGATGAGGGCGCGTGATGAGCATCTGCCGCGGCGCTCTCGCTGTTGAAGCCCTCTCCCCCGATGCCATCGGGGGAGAGGGTTGGGTGAGGGGGAAGCGCAAGACGATGACCGAACGCATGTCCGAGACGGGCCGCCGCCCCCTCACTCTTGGCTCTCTCCCCCAAGCGGGCCTTGGGGGAGAGAGGAACAGTTTGCGTCGCGCGCATTGCACGCGACACGACCATTTCATTGGAGCGGGCGCATGAGCAGCCGCTTCGTCATCGGCGGAATCTCTGCAGCGCGGGGCATGGCGCTGGGGCG
>JAFEEK010000404.1 GCA_018241165.1 Pseudomonadota bacterium | reverse complement strand
GGCCAGGACGCGCTGATCATCTATGACGATCTGACCAAGCAGGCCTGGGCCTACCGCCAGATTTCGCTGTTGCTCAAGCGCCCGCCGGGCCGCGAAGCGTATCCGGGCGACGTGTTCTATCTGCACAGCCGCCTGCTCGAGCGCGCCGCGCGCGTGAACGAGGATTACGTCGAGAAGTTCACCAAGGGCGCGGTCAAGGGCAAGACCGGTTCGCTGACCGCGCTGCCGGTGATCGAAACCCAGGCCGGCGACGTGTCCGCGTTCGTGCCGACCAACGTGATTTCGATTACCGACGGCCAGATCTTCCTCGAGACCGACCTGTTCAACGCTGGCATCCGCCCGGCCGTGAACGCCGGCATCTCGGTGTCGCGCGTCGGTGGCGCGGCGCAGACCAAGATCATCAAGAAGCTGTCCGGCGGCGTGAAGCTCGCGCTCGCGCAGTACCGCGAACTCGCCGCGTTCGCGCAGTTCGCCTCGGATCTCGACGCCGCCACGCGCGCGCAGTTGGAGCGCGGCCAGCGCGTGACCGAGCTGATGAAGCAAAAGCAGTACGCGCCGCTGTCGATCGCGCAGCTTGCGCTGTCGCTGTACTCGGCCGAAAAGGGTTATCTGGACGATCTGCCGATCGCCAAGATCCTGCCGTTCGAAGCCGCGCTGCACGCCCATTTCGCCAGCAATTATGGCGACTGGGTGAAGGCTGCCAACGACAAGGCCGACTGGAACGACGCCATCGAAGCGACGCTCAAGAAAGGCATCGAAGAGTTCAAGAAGACGGGTAGCTGGTAAAACTTGTTGCTCGTCATTCCGGCGAAAGCCGGAATCCAGCGACTTTGATGTTGCTGGATCAGGAGCAACAGGCACTGGATTCCGGCTTTCGCCGGAATGACGGCAAAGAAGCAAGGTCAAGAGCATGGCAGGCGCAAGAGAAATCCGCACCAAGATCAAGTCCGTCGCGAACACCCGCAAGGTGACGCGCGCGCTGGAAATGGTTTCGGCCTCGAAGATCCGCAAGGCGCAAGACCTCATGCGCGCCTCGCGCCCGTACGCGCGCGCGATGCGCCAGGTTGCCGGTCACGTCGCCCGCGCGAACACCGAGTTCAAGCATCCGTTCCTGTCCGCGCGCGAGTCCATCAAACGCGTGGGCTACATCGTCATCTCGACCGACCGCGGCCTGTGCGGCGGCTTGAATTCCAACCTGTTCCGCAAACTGCTCGCCGAAATCCGCGAGTGGAACGAGAAAAACGTTGAGGTCGACATCGTCGCCATCGGCACCAAGGCGAACGTGTTTTTCCGGCGCCTCAAGGTCAATCTCGTCGGCAGTGCCTCGCACTTGGGCGAAAAGCCGAAGATCGACCAACTGATCGGCGTGATCAAGATCATGCTCGACAGCTACAGCGCCGGCTCGATCGATCGCTTGACGCTCGCGTACAACGATTTCGTCAACACGATGACGCAGAAGCCGACGCTGGACCAGCTGCTGCCGCTGCCGGCATCGGACACGCTCGCCACCGCGCACGACTGGGATTACCTGTACGAGCCGGACGCTGAATCGGTGCTCGAACACGTGCTGACGCGTTACATCGAGTCGCTGGTGTACCAGGCGACGCTCGAAAACCTCGCCAGCGAACACGC
>JAFEEK010000403.1 GCA_018241165.1 Pseudomonadota bacterium | reverse complement strand
GCGTATCATGAACGCCTGCAAGTGGAGAATACGCTCATGCTTCAAAACTATACCGCCGTGGTTAAGCGCGACGCAGGCGTGTGGATCGGGTGGATTGAAGAGGTTCCAGGCGTAAATTGCCAAGAGTCCACGCGCGAAGCGCTGTTGGCTTCGTTGCGCACCACGCTTGCCGAGGCGATCGAGTTCAACCGGGCCGAGGCGCGAGGCGCTGCCGGCAAGGGTTTCGAAAAGCTGCCCATAGCGGTATGAAGCGGCGCGATTTGCTCGCGCACCTTCAGGCCCAAGACTGCCGGCTACTTCGCGAAGGCGGTAGCCACTCGTGGTGGCATCATTCCGGCTCCGGTTAACGCAGCGTGGTGCCGCGGTATACGGAAATCAACAACCACCTGGTACGCAAGATCTGCCGCGATCTCGGGATTGCAGAGCCGGCACGATTCTAACGACAGCGTGATGCGCCAGTGGAAGCGGCAAGCGCGACATTGACGCACTTCCCTGCGCCCCCGACAATGCGCGTATACATATGGATTTTGCCGTGCCCGACTACGCCGCCAACCTGCTCACCATCATCCCCGCGCGCAACGAAGCGGCGACCGTGGGCGAAATCGTGCGCCGCGTGCGCGCGGCGGTGGGCGGCGACGTGCTGGTGGTCAACGACGCCAGCGACGACGCCACCTCCGCGCAGGCACGCGGCGCGGGCGCGGCGGTGCTCGACCTGCCGCTGCGGCTGGGCGCCTGGGGCGCGGCGCAGACCGGCCTGCGCTATGCGCGGCGCAATCGTTACGCGGTGGCGCTGACGCTCGACGCCGACGGCCAGCACCATCCCGAGGAATTGCCGCGCCTCGTGTCGGCGTGGCTGGCCAGCGGCGCGAACGTTGCGATCGGCACGTTTCCGCAACGCCTGTCGAAAGCCAAACGCCTGGCGTGGCGTTATTTCCGCGTGATAACCGGCATCGGCGTGCAGGATTTCACCTCGGGCCTGCGTGTGTACGACCGCCGCGCGATCCGCGTGCTGGCTGCGCGCGAGGCCAGCCTGCTCGACTACCAGGACCTGGGCGTGCTGATGCTGCTGCGCAGCCACGGATTGCGCCTGTGCGAGGTGCCCACGCCGATGTCGCAGCGGCGCACGGGCGGCTCGCGCGTGTTTTCGTCATGGCCGACGGTGCTGCGCTACATGCTGCACACCACGGTATTGTGTTTCGCCCAGAT
>JAFEEK010000402.1 GCA_018241165.1 Pseudomonadota bacterium | reverse complement strand
GCCATGAAACATCGAATCCGGATCCTGTTGGCGGTTGGCGCGCTGCTCGCTCTTGGCGGTTGCGTGTATTCGCCGGGCTACTACGCACGCCCGGGTGTGGTCTACGACGACGGCACGGCGGACTATGCGCCGGTCGACGCCTATGTCGGCGGTTATTACGCGCCCGGCTACTACTATTCCGATCCGTGGTGCTGCTATGGCAGCGCGTGGCCGTGGTTTGGCGGTGGCGTCTACGGCAGTTTCTACTACGGCGGTCGCGGCCACTGGCGCGGCGGTCACGGCGGTTGGCACGGCGGCAACACGCATGCCGCGCCACGCCCGTTGCCGGGTGCAAGCGCACCGCGTCCGCGCAACTGATCGCGGCGTTTGCGGGGCTGGTCACGTCCGGTGCGAATGCTATGATCGGTGCATGCCTGCCGTTGCCGCCATCCGCGTCGATCCTTTGCCGGGGCGCTTTGCGTACCTGATGGGTCTGTATGCGGAAAACTACCATCGCCTGGCGCGATTGTTCGCGCCGCAGGAATTGGGACCCGGCAGCTACGTTTCTTCGGTCGATGATGGGCTCGATGTCCGCCTGGAAGTCGTCGAGCGGCATCGCTATACACTCGAACTGCACCTGACCTATTGCATCACCGATGCGCGCACCGGCGGGCCGTCGCCGGCGGCGTGGTTGCGCATGTATCGCGACGCGCATGTCGCCGAAGTGACGCATTGCCATCCCGGCCAGCGACTGTGGCGCGAACTGGGCCCCTTCGCGCCGGCCAAAACCGTTTTCCAGCACCGCATGCGCATGGCGACCTTCCTCAATCGCTGGCTCGAATACCTGGCTGAGCAGGGCCATTCGCGCGCGACGCTGGTGGAAGTTCCCGCACTGCCTGCCTGCGCCTGAGCATGCCCGGACGCACCGAACTGCCAGCTTGGAAAGCGCTAGCCGCGCATCGGGACGCGCTCGCGGGATCGCATCTGCGCGAACTGTTTGCGGCCGATCCGCAACGCGGCGAACGCCTGACCGCGGAGGCGGCCGGCTGGTACCTGGATTACTCGAAGAATCGCATCGACGATCGAACCTTGACGTTGCTGTTCGCACTGGCCGATACCTGCGACCTGCGCGGGCGCATCGACGCGATGTGGCGCGGCGACAAAATCAACATCACCGAGCAACGCGCCGTATTGCACGTCGCGCTGCGCGCGCAGGCTGGCGAGAAGTTTGTCGTAGACGGCAAGGATGTCGTTCCGGAAGTCCACGCCACTCTCGCGCGCATGGCGCAATTCAGCGAACGCGTGCGCAGCGGCGAATGGAAGGGGCACACCGGCAAATCGATTCGTACCATCGTCAACATCGGCATCGGCGGCTCGGATCTTGGTCCGGTGATGGCCTACGAAGCGCTGCGTCACTACAGCCGGCACGATCTGGACTTTCGCTTTATCTCGAATGTCGACGGTACGGATTACTGCGAAGCGGTGCGCGACCTCGAT
>JAFEEK010000401.1 GCA_018241165.1 Pseudomonadota bacterium | reverse complement strand
TCGCAGCCTGGCAACGATCGAAGAACGCGGTTTGTACCTTACCAACCAGAATGCGGCCAGAAATCGCTGTATCGAGCTTGGCCTGTCCGGCGGCGACGTGGTTTTGCCTTTCGACGGCCAGGTGATTTTCAGCGCCGAAGGCTGGCACGGCTTGCTCGATGCCCTGAACGCGAATGACACAGCACGCTATTTCATCGTCCCGATGTTCCGCCTGCGCAACAACCGGCACGCGCTGGGACCCAAGCCCAAGCCCAGCGAAGATGACAACCACCTGTGGGCCGAGCCGCAGATTGCCGTGCGCACCGGTTGCGACATACGTTTTAACGAGCGCCTGACCTACGGCCGCGCCAACAAGGTGGAATTGCTGATGCGCCTGGGCGTCGCAGGCCCATGGGACGAATGGAGCGGCGACAACATCAAGGAAATTCGCGCGAACCTTGCCGAAACCCGTTCGCGAGATTTCGGCCGGGTTCCGCAGGCGGGCTTCGTGTTGCGCCTGGAGTCGGGCAACTGGAAGGCCGACCGCAACACCTCGTTCCGTGTCCAGGCCCGAAATATCGGCCTGGAGGATTTCGTGGCGCGCGTCGACGCAACCCCGCGCCAATCCGTTGCCGGCGCCGATCCCGCTCAGTTCGTCCGCGCATCCGCATGACTGGGGATCATGCGACCGGTTGCACCGCTTCCAGTTGCGCGAAACGCAGGCTGTTGTCGCCGTAGTTGGTGACGCCGAGCAATCCGTCCGCGCGGATGTCCACGCCGTGCGGCATCCAGAATCCCTTCAGCGCGTGCCGGTATTCGATGCACTCGTTCGCACCCACGCCGAACACGTCGATCGCGTCGGTATACTGGTTCGCCGAGTACGCCTGGTCACCGAATTCCTTCATCGCGTCCAGATGACCTTCGCCGCGCCAGACGTCGATCAACCGCGGTGGATCGCGGCGCAGGTCGACGGGCATCGCAAACAGGTAGACGGTTGCGTACATCTCGCCGGCGTAGGGGCCATCGACCTTGATGTGGTTGGTGCGCGCCGGAGCGATCGCGTAAGGACCGATGAACGCGGTGTCCTGCATCTGTTCCGGCATTTTCAGCATGTGCAGCACCTTTTGCCGGCGATAGTCGGCGATGACGACCGCCTTGTTGTCCTTGCCGCAATAGGTGATCCACAACAGGTCGTCGTAGCCGGGCACGAAGCGCACGCCGTGGCAGCGGATGAAGTCGTTGAGCTTCATTTCCGCCACGAATGCCAGGCTGTCGCCCTTGAGTTGGAAGAACGATTGCGTGCCCTGGTAGAAATTCGACGTCACCAGCAAACCTTCGGCATTCGCGTCGAGCAGATCGGTCTGCACGGGCGTGCCGTCGGCAATCACCGTTCGCGTCGTAGCGACGATGTCCACTTTGACGCCGTCGTATTGCGCCAGGTACATCGTCTTCTCATTGAAATCGCAGCACACGAAGCGATTGCCCGTGGTGAAACGCAGCGAAGTCAATCCGGAATTCCGCGGCCGATCCTTGATGTAGGCGATATGCGGCGGCGATGGC
>JAFEEK010000400.1 GCA_018241165.1 Pseudomonadota bacterium | reverse complement strand
CGGTCACGCAAACGATCCAGGGCAGCAATGCTTCGACGGTTGCGCTGAAAGGTTCGACCGAAGAAGCGCAGTTCCACGCGCAGGAGAAAGTGGCGGCATGAGGCTCGAGCAAGCGCCGCGCGGGACATGGCGGGCAGCATTGTATCCCAATGCATTACTGTGGTAATGTGCCGCTATGACCCTCGCCCAGTCCAGGATAACGACGCAAGGCCAGATTTCGGTGCCCGCCGCGGTGCGCAAGCGCCTCGGCATCGGCCCAGGGTCGGTGCTGGAGTGGAGCGTGCGTAATGGCGAGGTCAGCGTGCGCAAGGCCAGCCGTTACAGCAGTACCGAAATCCATGCGGCGCTTTTCGACGACGCGAAACCACCGCGCGGCGTGGATGTGAAGCAGGCAATCCGGCAGCGCATCCGCCAACGCCATGCGCGCGATTGACACCAACCTGCTTGTGCGGCTGTTGGTGCGCGACGATCCTCGACAAACCGCGGTTGCGGAGGATTTCATCGCCACCGGCGCGTGGGTTTCCACGATCGTGCTGGTCGAAACCGTGTGGGTGCTTGAATCCGTATATGCGCGTTCGCCACGACAGATAGCCGCTGCGCTGGAGCGGCTGTTGGCGCACGCGCATCTGGTCGTTGCCGACGCCGAAGTCGCTGCCGCCGCAGCAGCGCGCTTTCGCGCCAAACCTGCGCTGGGCTTTTCCGACTGCATGGTGCTGGAAACCGCGCGCAAAGCCGGAAATTTGCCGCTTGGTACGTTCGATCGAAAGCTTGCCACACTGCCGGGCACGTACCGATTGTGACCCAGCCGGCGATCAAACCCAATCGCGCGGCTTGAGGTATTGGCCAAGCCGCGCTTCCGGCGAATCGGGCTCTGGCGCGTATTCGTATTCGAAGCGCACGCGCGGCGGCAGACTCATCAATATGGATTCCGCACGTCCGCCGGATTGCAGGCCGAATAGCGTGCCGCGGTCGTACACGAGGTTGAACTCGACGTAGCGACCACGGCGGTACAACTGGAATTCGCGCTCGCGTTCGCCATGCGGCGTGGCCTTTCGCTTTTCGACGATCGGCAAATACGCATCGAGAAAACCATTCCCGACCGCCTGCTGGAACGCAAAGCTGCGCTCGAAGCCCCATTCGTTCAGATCGTCGAAGAACAAGCCGCCGACACCACGCGTCTCGTTGCGGTGCTTGAGGAAGAAATAGTCGTCGCACCATTTCTTGTACTTCGTGTACACGTGCGTACCGAAAGGCTGGCACAGGTCGTGCGCAACGGTGTGCCAGTGCACGATGTCTTCATCGAACGGATAGAACGGAGTCAGGTCGAAACCGCCGCCGAACCACCACACCGGATCGGCGTTCGCGGGGCGCGCCTCGAACCAGCGCACGTTCATGTGCGTGGTCGGCACGTACGGGTTGCGCGGGTGCAGCACCAGCGAAACACCCAGTGCCGTCCATGCCGCGCCGGCGAGTTGCGGTCGCTGCGCAGTCGCCGCCGGCGGCAATCGCGAGCCTTCGACGCGAGAAAAATTGACGCCGGCCTGTTCGAACACGCTGCCATCTTTGAGCACGCGCGTGCGTCCACCGCCACGCAAGTCCGCGCCGCCGTGCGGTCGCGTCCAGGAATCTTCGACGAATCGCGCGCCGCCGTCCGCGACTTCCAGCGCAACGCAGATGTGGTCCTGCAAACCGCGCAAGTACTTTTCCACGTCATCGCGCGGCGCGGTCATCGCAATACGCTCAGAAGTTTTCCATCGCCATGTTGCCGCTGATGTCGGTTTCCAGGTTCTGGATCCAGCTTTGGTAATTCTTGTGAATCCAGCGCTGGCCGTTTTT
>JAFEEK010000003.1 GCA_018241165.1 Pseudomonadota bacterium | reverse complement strand
GCAATCGGGCGGCACCCGCTGAAACGCGCCGTGGAACTCAGCGCCATCAGACCCAAACCTCTACATCGTCCTTAACAAGAGAATTCAGTTCATGATCATGACTCGCCATTTTATCGCCTTGCTTTTAGGCGCCACACTGGCCACCTCGTGTACGCCGCCGGAATCATCAACGCAAGTCACCCAGCCGATGGTATCCAAAGCTGGGACGAATGATGCGCAACACGGCGTGTCAACAATGGTGTTGTACAGGCCAGCCAACTCGACGTTCTATGTACGCCATGGCGACGATGGTCAGGCAGCCTCTGAATTGGGATTCGGCGCGCCCGGCGATATTCCGCTATGGGCTGACTTCAACGGCGATGGGAAAAACGTGCCTGGCTTGTATCGCAACGGGCGCTGGCTTATCTCGTCCCACGCCGACAGCACGGCCGATGTGGAAATCGATTTCGGCGGTGCGCCTGGCGACGTGCCGCTGGCAGCGGACATAGATGGCGACGGCAGGGCTGATCTCGTCATTTTTCGCAATGGGCAATGGATCGTTCGTGGTACACGAGACCCGTCCAGGCTATTGAACTTCCAATTCGGGCAGGCCGGCGACATTCCTGTACTCGCCGATTTCGACGGCAGCGGAAAGATCGACTTGGCGGTATTTCGACATGGTCAGTGGTTTATCGATACCGAGCGCAACGGGACGGCGAAAATGACCTTGAACTTCGGCGGCTCGGCCGACCGGTTTCCAATAGCCTCGCATAACACCGGCACGCATGGCTCCAGCCCGGCTCTCTTTCGCGACGGCATGTGGATCGTCGGAACTGCAGCTAACGCGCCCATGATTGAAGTCGCCTTCGGCGCCAGTGGCGACATTCCGGTATTCCTGGAAACAAAGGATTGATTTTTCCGAGCAAGCGAGCGATTTGACCCTTCAGCAACGTGGCCGCGCACTGAAGATACAGCGAGCATTTCCATTGCATGCCCTCATCATCAACCACGCCACGGCGACGGCGACGCTGCGTTGCTTGCGCGTGCTGCTATCCGACGATGGTGTCGCGCGTATCAGCGTGCTCGACAACGGCTCGCCTGGCGACGACGCAAGGCAGTTGGCGGACTTCGCTGCGCAACACCCAGACGCGGTACGTTTTTCGGCCAGCCTGAAAAACCTCGGCTTCGCCGGCGGCATGAATCTTCTGATCCAACAGGCCCTGGCCGATCCGGCTGTCGATCAGGTCTTGCTGCTCAACAGCGATACCTTTCCGCAACCCGGATTCATCGCCGCGATGCAGGCGAAGCTCGATCCACAAACACGCACCGACATGGTCGCAGCGCGCATGGTTCGCGAAGACGGCGCCATCGATAGCCTCGGCATCACGTTGTATCGCTCCACTCTGGCATCCAACCGCAAGCGCGAGGGCGAAATCCTGCTCGGCCCATCGGGCGGATGCGCGTTGCTGACACGGCGCTTGCTGGAAGACTTGCTCGCATGTCACGGCGAATGGTTCGACGAGGATTTTTTCTGTTATGCCGAGGATACGGATCTGGTGCTGCGTGCACGCTGGCTGGGTTATCGTGCAGCGTATACGGCCGACGCCGTAGTGCATCACGCCGGCTCACTATCCTCGGGTGGCCCGGAAAACGACTTCGTACTCTACCACGGCATCCGCAATTCGCTGTGGTGGCTGATCAAGGATGCGCCCGCCGGGTGGCTGCTGCGTTCGTTGCCGTGGTTCGTCGCGCTGCATGCGGGCATCTGGTTGCGCCATTTGCGGCGCGGCCGTGCGCGCGTGCTGTGGCGCTTGTATCGGGATGCGATCCGCGGCATTCCGGCGATGCGACGCAAGCGTACGATCATCCGCAAGACGCGACGCGCTCCAGCGGGCGCATTCGCAAGCTGGGTGGAACCGCATTTCTACGAGCGTGGCTATGTGCGCCGCGCGTGGCGCGAATTGTGGCACGGCAAATCAGCGTAGCGCCGCATCCAGCTCCGCGCGCAGATCCGCGACATCTTCCACGCCCACCGACAGTCGGATCAACCCGTCGCTGATGCCCAGGCGCTTGCGGTTGGCCGGTGGCACCGAAGCGTGGGTCATGATCGCCGGATGCTCGATCAGGCTCTCGACGCCGCCGAGCGATTCGGCCAGCGCGAACAGATGGCATCGCTCGAGCACGCTGCGTGCCTTGCGCAAACCGCCTTTGACGACGATGGTGATGATGCCGCCGGAGCCGTCCATCTGCCGTTTTGCCAATGCGTACTGCGGATGCGATTTGAGTCCCGGATAGATCACGCGCTCGATCGCCGGATGTTTTTCCAGCCACTGCGCAAGCTCAAGCGCGTTCGCGCAATGCGCGCGCATGCGCAGGTGCAGCGTCTTCAATCCACGCATGGCAAGGAACGCATCGAAGGGCCCGGCGACTGCGCCGACGGAATTCTGCAGGAATCCCATCTTTTCGACGAGTTCGGCATCGTCGCCAGCGACAACGATGCCGCCGACCATGTCCGAATGTCCGTTGATGTATTTCGTCGCCGAATGCAG